>NZ_JANSIO010000067.1:0-12051 GCF_047462195.1 Synechococcus sp. R3-13
TGCGCGTAGCGCGGGTGTCGGGTAGTTTACAAAAGCTTGAATCGAGATGTTTTGTGAGTTTGCAAATGGCTACATAGGTAGTTGTGGGCTACGTGGGGATTATGAAAAAAATTAAGACTTTTGGCACAGCGGCAATTTTCGCCAGTAGTCCGGCACTAGGATGGCTTCCAGGTATACCCGGCGGGATCCCATGTATGTATATTGCCCGGAGGAGTTTCTGGGAAGCAAAACCCAGTGCAACCTAGAAGCATTGATAGAACGGCTGGAAGAGGGGGGTCGCACCCTTTTGAGCCAGTTGTTTGACGTTCGTTACCCTTACTGGAAGCGTAATCTCCGCAACAACATTCGCTTGGTGGGGGAGCTGCGCTATGTAGGCGAGGTACCCGTTCTGGTTTTGTTTGGCCTCTGGCCGAGAGGCAGTCACGAATACCGGGAGTTCTTAGACCGACGGCGAGATCCGGATTATCAAGAACGGGTGCGGAGCTGGGTGCCCGATGACCGTTTGCAGGCGTGGCTGGCGCAGCGGCACGAACCAGGGGATCCGCCAAACTATCTCCCCCCTCTGCCCGACGAGCTGTATGAATGGACACAGTTCTTGAATGCTTCCAACCCGCAAGAGCGGCTGGTGTTGGAAAGCGGGGAATGGGTTCGGCAAGTACGGGCCCTTTCTCCAGAGCAGCGGCGCCAGGCTTACCAAGCAGTATCCCGCTTGGTAATTGAAGGCGGGCTCTACCGGCAGCTCCCGCCGTTTTATCTGGAGGCAGAGGTCAAATGCTGGCAGGAGGGATCCCTGTATCTGGCCGTCAGCTTGGTACAAGCGTGCGAGCAGCCAGGGAGATTGTTTCCATTTCTCATTGGAGTTTACGACCACGCCCCAGAGCAAAAGGAACGGTTTGAGCTGGGATGCCAAACCTGCCTCTTTGGGATGAAAGCCAAGCAGCCAGACATTCTCCAGCACCCGCAACCTTTGGAGGTGTGGAAGCGGTACGCCCGTCGCGCCTACCCCGACTACATGGTGGCGGATGAGACCATTTGGTTGGAAATGCAGGAGATCACAGAGGGAAATTTGGCTTTGTCCATGGAGGAGGAAGAAATCCTGCAGAGTACATCCATGCCCCTACTGATCAACGGAAGGGCCGGGAGTGGCAAATCTCTGATGTTGTACTACCGCTTTGCCGACTATTGCAGCCACTACCTCAAAACTTCAAAACAGAGACCTCTTGAGTACCGCCCTCTCTTTTTGACCTACAGCCCAAGCTTGGTGCAGCAAGCCCGCGACAGGGTAAGTTCAATTTTGCGCATCAGCCACCGCTATCGGGAGGAGGGGTGCAGCTTCTCCACAGAGGAAATTCAGCAGTGTCAAGCTTTTTTTAGCACTTTTCAGGATTACCTGCTGAACTGCCTTCCTGCCGAGCGGCAAGAACGCTACCAACCGGATCGGTATGTCAATTTTTATCGATTTCAGAGCTGGTATTGTGGTCGCCGCGATGTAGAGCTGGCTTGGCACACCATTCGCACGCTGATCAAAGGCTATGAGGTCAGTGACTATTTGGATCCCGATAGCTACCGAGAATTGCCTGAGGCCGACCGCAGTGTGGATGAAGAAGCCTTCGAGCGGATTTACGAAGAGATTTGGCCAGGCTACCGGGATCGAACCACCCATGAGGGCTACTGGGATGACCAAGATTTGGCCAGAGATGTGCTGCAGAATGGCACTCTTAATCCTATTCATCCAGTCATTTTTTGCGATGAGGTTCAGGACTTTACCCAACTTGAGCTGAATATCATTTTTTGCTTATCTCCTTGGGGAAAATACAAGTTGGATTGGGCTATTGATCACCTGCCCTATGCCTTTGCCGGGGATCCCTTGCAAACCATTAACCCGACGGGATTTCGTTGGGCTGCCCTGAAAAAATACCTCTACGAGCATATCCGCGCCTACTTGTTGCCGAGCCATCCCTTTGAGATTGCAGGCCCGCAGGAGCTGAGAAACAACTATCGCAGCAATCCACAAGTTACTCGTTTTAGCAATGTAGTCAACCTGTGGCGGCGAGTTCTCAGCAAGAGTCGAGAAATCTATCCCCAACAGCCCTGGCGTCCCCATGAGCAGGGCATGCCGGTTCAAAGGTTTGTGCTGGATGGTCGGGAAAGAAACTTAATCGAAGATGAGCTTAGAAAAATGCTTAGTGATCTCACAGGAACAGTCTGTATCTTACCCTGTCCTGTGGGAGATGAGCTGAACTACGTGCGTCAGGATCCCGAACTCCAGAAGATCTTTGCCGAGGAATTGAAGCAGAATCTTAAACCACCGCTCCTGCAAACTGCTACGTCTGTTAAGGGAATGGAGTTCAAAAAAGTTATCCTCTACAAGTTTGGAAACGCCTATCGACAAAACTTTAACCGGCAGCTTAATTATTACGCCCGAGGAGCTGGGGAGGCGATATCCCTGCAACTCCATTATTTTCTCAACCAATTGTATGTCGGCATTACCCGCCCCATCGAGGCCCTGGCCATTGTGGACACCTCTGCCGGTTGGCGGGAGTTCTGGGATCCAAGCTTAGAATCCAACTCTTGGCTCGATCATCCTTCTCTGCAACCGGATCGGTCGGAATGGGAGACCGACCCACCGGTATTGGGTTACCCTGTCAAAGGCATCAATATCCAGTACTGGACCAATACAAGCTTGGAAGATCTGCAGGAGGCAGCTCTTGAGCTTCTCAGGCGCGGCATCGAGGAGGGCAACCTCAAACTTCTGGAGGATGTTCAAACTCTGGCGCGGAAGGCAAAAAAACCACCTCTAGAACAGGAATGTCAGGCCTGGCTCCTCAAGCTCCAGAGGGATTACGTTTCCGCAGGGCAAAAGTTCCTGAGCCTGGAGCAGTCTGCTTTGCCCAACAAAAATCTTAAACGAGAAGCCTGGGAGTGCTTTTGGAGAGGGAAGGCCTGGTTGGAGCTGCAGCGTAACGCCGCCTACTTTGCTGGATGTCCTGGGATCCCAGACTACAGCCCCTTGGTGGACTTGATGGTGGCGACCCAAAGAACCTCTGTCAAGTCTATGGAGCGCTTCCGACAGGTGGTGCGGGTGCGAGATTGGCTGAGCGTTGAAGTCAGCCCCAAAGATAGGGACTTCGTCCCGCTTACACGAACGGATTCCACCTGGAAAGAGTGTGTACAGCAATTTTTGGCAGAGCTTGAGCAAGTTCTCAACAACTTGGGAACTTTCCGCCCTCAGGCAGAGGCCCGCAGCCGGTTTTTGCAAGAGACCCTTGAGGCTTTGAAGGGACGTCTGGCCTTTCTCGGCCAGCGGCAGCCGTTCGCGAATCAGTACTACAAGATTTGGGGTATCTGTCACTTCTATCGGCAGGAATTTGAGCGGGCGGTAGAGGTTTGGGATCAGGGGGGCCAAACGGAGCATTCCCCCTACTACCGGGCCAAGATCCACCTGGAACCCCTTCCCGGCAAGGTGAGGTGGCTATCCAAAGACCGCCAAGACTCGGTGGTGCTGGACCGATGGCAAGAGGCAGGACGTCCCCTCACAGGCGAGTGGGCAGAGTACATCGGCGACGTCGTCACCAGTCTGGAGCGCTTGAAAGACTGGCCGATGATGCTGCGAGTTCTGATCCAGTGCCGAGAGTGGGAGAAGCTCTGGAAAACGGTGCAGGCCCATCCTCAGGCGTGGCAGCGGGGACACGATTACGAGCTGGTGGCCTGCATGGCCCGGGACACCCAGACCAACTGGGAAGAGCTGAGGCGACAATTGCCCGGCCTGCGAGATTTCCTGCACGAGGTGGTCACCAGCGTACAGATGGAGCGGGCCTGGTGGCTACAGCCCCTGGAGGTAGGCTTGGCTTGTGAGCGATTGGGCCACTACCGAGACACGCTCAGGTTTTACGAGCGCTTCACCGAAAGCAGAACCGGCAGGCTGACCAGTCAGCAACGCTCTCAAATCCGGCAGCGCTGGCTGGTGACCCACCAAAGGTATCAGGAGGTTCTCCAAGCAGAAGGACGCCCAACAGACCGTTTGGCAGAGGAGTTTCGACAGGCTCAAGAGCGTTGGAGGAAGCAGCTGCCCCAGGCAGAACCTGAGCTGGACGAACGGGATCCCTGGGCGCTTGACTTTGTGGAGCACCCCAGCCCTGTCCAAAGTTGGCTGCTGCAGCGGGCCCAAACCGACACCCAGAGCCGACTCAGAGCGGAAATCGCCCAGGCGCTGGAGCATCTAGACGAACGACACTTGCAGCAGGTGCACAGCTTGATCCAGCGCTTTTCGCGCGCCGACCCATCCACCTAGGCTGGCTCCGAACGCAGGCCGGGAGGCCTATTGCAGGATTTGGCGCAGGCGCTCCAAGGCCCGTCGGTTCTCTTCAGGGGTGCCCACCGTCAGACGCAGCCCCCCACCCGTGTAGCGCACACCAGTCCCCAGCTCCTGCCAGGCCCGCTGCAGCTCTTGGGGATCCCAGCCGGCCACCCGGAAGTAGAGGAAGTTGGCTTGGCTGGGCCACACCCGCACCCCTGGCAGCTCCTGCAGAGCTTGATAAAGGGCTTCCCGCTCCTGACAAATTAGCGTCACGTCGGCCAAAAGCTCCTCGGCATGCTCCAAAGCCATCTGAACCGCCCACTGAGAAAGGGCCGTGAGGTTGTAGGGCAGGCGGATCCCATCCAACACTTGCATAAGCTGTGGATGACCCACAGCATAGCCCACCCGGTGGGCCGCCAGGCGAAAGGCTTTGGAGAAGGTGCGCAAGATTACCCAGTTGGGATGCTCCGCCAATTTGGGCAGGGCTGTGTGCCGGCTGAACTCAAAATAGGCCTCATCCAAAATCACCAGAATCTCTTCGGGTAGCCCTTCCACCCACTCCCACTCTGCAGCCGTCAGGCCATTCCCCGTCGGCGAGTTGGGATCCACCAGGCACACCACCCGAATCGGATGCTCCCTCAAAGCCTGTTGACATCGCTCTAGATCCAGAGCAAACGTCTCCGGGTCGCGGGGAACCCGCACCACTGGGATCCCCAGGCTCTGGGCCAGGATGGCGTACATGGAGAAGGTGGGCTCTGCCACCAAAATGCCGCCCCGCCCGCCCAGACAGGTGGCAATCAGCAGGGAGCGGATCAGCTCATCCGACCCATTGCCCAGGCTGATCTGCTCTGGCTCCGCTCCGGCATAGGCGGCGATGGCCTGCTTCAGGCCCCGGTGGTGGGCATCGGGATAGCGGTTGCTGGGGATCCCCTTTTCCCAAAGGAGGGAGAGCTTCTGCTTAAAGCCCGCCGGCCAATCGAGGGGGAACTCATTGGCATCCAGCTTGTCGGCAGCCGGGGCTGGCACAGCGTCGTAGGGCTTGAGGTAGAGCAAGTCGGGGCGCAGATACTGCAGAGCACACATCTTCCTGACGGGGAGAAGTAGCTATTATATCAGGGCCAACCCGACCACTTATTCTTTTGTCAGGGATCCCTGCTGACGTAGCGCCTCAAAAAGGGCAATCGCCACGGCATTGCTGAGGTTCAGGCTGCGCACCGGCCCCCGCAACGGAATGCGCACGCTGGGATAGGTTTCCAAAAACATGGGATCCAACCCCCGGCTTTCGCTGCCGAACACCAACCAGTCTCCCGGCTGATAGGTTACTTCCGTATAAAGGGCTTTGCCGCGCACACTAAAACACCAGAACCGGGCCTCAGGGTGGGCCTGCACCAGAGCAGACCAAGAGGGGTAGCGATACAGTTGGACGTGCTGCCAATAGTCCAGCCCCGCCCGCTTGAGGTAGCGATCCGAAAGGCGAAACCCCAGAGGATCCACCAGATGGAGAGGCGTATCGGTGGCTGCACAGGTGCGGGCGATATTCCCCGTGTTGGCCGGGATCTCTGGGGCAACCAAAACAACGTGGAAGGGCATAATCCTATCCTACTTGCCCCCAAATCCGCGGTTGCCGCCCCCTTTTTTACCCCCACCTTTGCCCGGTTTGCGGCTGGGCTGTTGCCGAGAGGGAGAGGCCGTTGAACGTCCGCGCCAACTGGGATCCCCGCCGGGAAGAGAGGTACGCCCACCCCCCCAACCCATACCGGGAAAACCGCCACCCATGCCCATGTTGCGCATCATGTCGCGCATGCGTTGAAAATCACTGACCAGTCGGCTGACATCCTCCAGCTTGTGGCCAGATCCGCGGGCCACCCGTCGTTTGCGGCTGACGCTGCGGGCCAACAGATCCGGGTTGCGCCGCTCTTCGGGGGTCATGGAGTTGATCATGGCTTCGGCGCGGGCCAGTTGGTCTTGTCCCTTTTGCAGTTGTTCCTCGCTGATTTTGCCCATCCCTGGCATCAGTCTCAGCAGCCCTGCCAAGGATCCCATGCGTTTAATTAGGCGCATCTGCTTGAGGAAATCGGTGAAATCAAACTGGGCGGTCATCATCTTCTCCGCCATGCTGGCGGCATCTCCCAGGTCGATTTCCTCTTGGGCTTTTTCCACCAGGCTGAGGATATCCCCCATACCCAGAATGCGGGAGGCCATGCGATCTGGGTAAAAGGGATCCAGCGCTTCCACCTTTTCGCCGACGCCGATGAACTTGATGGGCTGGCCGGACACTTGGCGAATGGAGAGGGCGGCTCCACCGCGGGTATCCCCATCCAGCTTGGTGAGAATGGCCCCAGTGATGCCCAAGCGCTCGTGGAAGGCTCGGGTAAGGCTGGCTGCCTCTTGGCCGATCATGGCATCCACCACCAGCAGGATCTCGTGGGGCTGCACCGCCGCCTTGATCCGCTCCAGCTCCGCCATCATCTCCAGGTCGATCTGCAGGCGACCGGCAGTGTCCAAAATCACGTAGTCGTAGCCCTGCTGCCGGGCCGCCTCCACCCCCTGCCGGGCAATCTCGACGGGATCTGCTTTGCCCAGGTCGAAAACGGGGATCTGAATTTGCTGGCCCAGCGTCTTGAGCTGGTCGATGGCCGCCGGACGGTAGATGTCTCCGGCCACCATGAGAGACTTCTTGCCCTGCTTGCGCAAATACAGAGCCAACTTGGCGCAGGTGGTGGTTTTCCCGGATCCCTGCAAACCGGCCATGAGGACAATGGTGGGAGGCTGCTCCGCTTGGGCAATGGGCACGTTGGCTTCCCCCATCACTTTCACCAGCTCGTCGTGGACGATCTTGATGAACTGCTGATCCGGCGTCACCCCCAGGATGACCTCGGATCCCAGGGCAGCTTCCCGCACATCCTCGATGAACTGCTTCACCACCTGCAAGTTGACATCCGCATCCAGCAGGGCTCGCCGCACCTCCCGCAGAGCTTCTTGAATGTTGGTTTCGGTGATCTTGTCCTGGCCGCGCAGCTTTCTCCAGGCCAATTCCAACTTCTCGGAGAGGGCATCAAACATGGGTACTGTGGATCCTGTCAGGCGCTTTGGGGGCATTTCCTACCATAGTCGAATCGGGGCGACTCCATCTTGGGGATCCCAACCAAGGTGGCTATCCCGGCCCAGAAAAACTGGCGACTTCACAAAAGTTTAAGCAACAATAGAGGGCGTTGCATGCAGATCTTCCATGGTCAGCGTCGCTTCCCTTCCCTACAGCACCACCGACTGGCAATTGGGCTATCGCTCCCTATCCCAGGAGTACGACTATTGGATTACGGAGATCGAAGGACGGATCCCGGCAGGGTTGCGGGGAACCCTGTTTCGCAACGGCCCGGGCAAGCTGGAGGCGGGATCCCAGCGCTACGGGCACCCGTTCGATGGCGATGGCATGGTCTGCGCCATCACCTTTGTGGAGGGGAAGGTTCATTTTCGCAACCGGTTTGTGCGCACCCGCGAGTTTGAAGCAGAGGAAAAAGCCGGTCGGGTGCTTTACCGAGGGGTGTTTGGCACCCAAAAGCCGGGCGGCTGGTGGAGCAACTTTCTCGACTTGCGGTTTAAAAATCCCGCCAACACCAACGTCATCTACCAGGGAGATAAGCTGCTGGCCCTGTGGGAGGCCAGTGCCCCTTACCGGCTGAACCCGGCCACCTTGGCCACCGAGGGGATCGAAACGTTTGCAGGAGGGATCTCGGCCAGCCAGCCTTTCACTGCCCATCCCCGGCGGGATCCCCACACGGGAGATCTCATCGCCTTTGGGGTGCGGGCTGCCCAGAACTCCACGTTGCTGTTTTATCGTCTGGACTCGCGCGGGCGCTTGGTGGAAAAGCGGGATTACCGCCTGCGGGGCTTTGCCTTTCTGCACGATTTTGTCTGGACACCCCGCTACCGCATCTTTTTCCAAAATCCCTTGGCTTTCAATCCCCTGCCGTTTGTGTTGGGCTGGCAACCGGCGGGCACCTGTCTGACCTTGAAACCGGGGGAGCCGACCCGCATCTGGCTCTTTCCCCAGGGCGATAAGCCGCTGCAACTGGAAGCGGAGCCGGGGTTTGTTTTCCATTTTGTCAACGGCTACGAAGTCGGGGATCGGGTTGTGGTGGATGCTGTCCTCTATGAGAACTACCCTGCCCTGGAGCCGGATGCCGATTACCTGCAGATTGACTTTGCCCAGATTCCGGCGGGCAAGCTGTGGCGGTTCTATCTGGATCCCAAGGGGGGCAGCGTGAAGCGGGAACTGCTGCTGGATCGCTCGGTGGAGTTTCCGGCCATCCACCCGGCTCGAATGGGGGGATCCCACCGCTACATCTACATCGGGGCCACCCATGCTCCTGGCCCCAATGCTCCTCTGCAAGCCATCCTCAAGCTGGATACCGCCACAGGCCGCACACAGCAGTACAGCTTTGCCCCCCGCGGCTTTGTGGGAGAACCGGTGTTCATCCCCGATCCAGAAGGTCAGGGCGAAGAGGCAGGGTGGATCGTGACGGTGGTTTTTGATGCGGCCAGCCAGCGCTCTCAAGTGGTGATCCTAGAAGCAGCCGACCTGACAGCCGGCCCGGTTGCGCGGATCCCATTGCGGCACCACATTCCCTATGGCCTACACGGCAGCTTCACTCCGCAGGTGTGGGCAACGCCTGCCTAAGCGATGAGCTTCAAGATGGCTGAATGGATCCCCTTGGCTGAGGGAATGCAATCCAGCCCTTAGAGAGCCCTGGGGATCGGTCAGTCGGATCCCGGCTGTGCAGAAACACCTCCAGTCAGCGTTGCCGGAAAAAACTACAGGTACTCTATTCGTTTCAGCTTAGGGTGAGACGCCTGGGCTACTGAGAAAAGCCTTCTGGCTCTGCACCTTCAATGTTTTGGGTGTGAGTATAATGTCCTAGTTCGAATCGAAATGACCATAAAGATGAAATGGTTCTGTCTGGGGGATAAACATTCTGCGGCCTGAGAACCATTCCCTTGGAACAGTTGCTAGTATTGGCTACACGTCGGCTACAGTGTTGACAACTGCTGGCTCCCCAGTTCCCGACGAGGGCACCTGCTGGGAGTTTGTCAATGGAAGCAGGATGGAAAGACGCTGTTGGGCGTTGTTAGGCTAGTGAATGGTGTGTTGAGCAGGTCTTGGGTCAAGAGCAAAGTTATGGCCTGTTTTTGCAACGGTAAATGTCTGCCGCCGAGCATTCTGAATTGACAGCAACGGAACCGTCACAATGTCCTCCGATCTGAGACCTCCCTTTCGACCTGTACGGCCCCCCAGACCCAGCTCAACCGGCGAGGCCAAGGGATCCCTGTCATCAGCGAAAGCTCAGGATCCTGGTGCTGATCGCGACAGCGGGACGGAGTCCTTGCAGCCCGTTGTCAGCACCACCGCTACCTTGGGGGAAAAGAAAGCGGCAGAAAGAGAGCGAGTCTGTCTGGAACCCATCCCGCCGCCTGGGGAGAAGATGCAATACCGAGCTATTGGCCTCATCGAAGGGCAATACATTCCCTCCCCAGAGCATTTTACCCGCGGGATTTTGCGCACCTCGGATGGCCTGGATCTCAATGCCGTATTGCTGGGCCGGGTGATGAGCCTGGTACGGAAGCACCTGAAGCCGGAACGCAACTACCTGTGGGTGGTTTATCCTCGCACCCGCGACAAAACCGAAGATCTGCACGTGCAGTTGCTGGGGGTGTGGGCCCCAGAAGAAATGGGGCGAACTCTCCCCGAGGGATCCCGTCCGACGGTGGTGCCGGATTGGTTTTCCATCCGGGGCGAGGTCGTTTTTCAATCGCAGGAGAAAGGGTTCATCATTGTCAAGATCCGTCAATCGGGCAAAAAAGCTTCCGCCAACTCTCCCTCTCAGCGAGTCCAGAAGGATGGAGCCGCAGCCCCCAAGCCCCAAGCCTTCAAATTGCGCCTGATCGGATCCCTGCCGGGCAAAGGGGTAGGCAATTTCTGGGATCTGCAGGTGCGCCGCCGTGGATCCCTGCTCTATGTGGAGGCGGGCACTCCCATCGGCCCTGTGCTCAAAACGCCGCCGCGCCCACGCCTGAAGCGTTCAACCCCCCGACTCCAGAAGGGCCCTCTCCCCCCGCCGCGAGGGCAGCAGCCCATTTCCAATCCACAAGTGTATCCGCCGCGGGATCCCGCAAAAGTACCCAAGCCGGTTAAGAGAAAACGCCCATAAACTGGGCTAGTAGATCCTGCTTTAATGGAGCTTTTCATGTTGACCTTCTTGTTGTGAACCATTCTTTTACCCTGGTTAGGCCGTGGCAGAACCAACTCCTCCCAACAAACCTCCCAACAAAGATGAATTCATTTCGCCTCGCTATCCCTACTGGGGCGAAGTGAAGCCGCAGAACCTAGTTTTTGATGCCAACCTACAGGAATTTAGCAATAAAGTGTCCTTGATTTGTAGCTTGGAAACCGGGGGCAAAATTACCCCGGAAGAAGCCTACCGGCAAATCAAGGAGCTGTGGAAACAACTCAAGCAGACCAAAAAAGCCATCTTGGACAATCCCCAGTGGAAGGAGTCTCCCCCCGACTTGCCGGAAGAGTAGCCGGCTGGATCCTGGCTAACCGCAAACGGTGTACACTGGGCGCGGACGCCGGGCTTAGTCAGGGAAGATGAGGACTTTTCCTTCGCCGGAGGCGCTGCGTCGGCTGCCAGCAGGGGCTGCGGATGGGGCCATCATTCTGGGCACGTTGGTTCTCCTGGCCTTGGTGGCGCAGGTGGGAGTGGGGGCTTTTGAGGGGTTTCAGCCTCCGGCGGTGGTGCCCCGGATCGACTTGGATCCGCGCAACCTGCCCTACTATGCGGCCCGCTCCACCTTGCGCATGTTCATTGCCTTGGCCTTTTCCACCCTTTTTACCTTGATCTATGGCTACATTGCTGCCAAAAGTCGCTGGGCCGAGCGCATTTTGATCCCCCTGTTGGATGTCTTGCAATCGGTGCCGGTGTTGGGATTTCTCTCCATTACGGTTACCGGTTTCATTGCTCTGTTTCCTGGCAGCTTGCTGGGGCTGGAGGCGGCTTCTATCTTTGCCATCTTCACCAGCCAAGTCTGGAACATGACCTTTTCCTTCTACCAATCCCTGCGCACTCTGCCTCAAGAGTTGGTGGAAGCGGCTACCTTGTATCGCCTGTCGGGGTGGCAGCGCTTTACCCAGTTGGAAGTGCCGGCGGCAATGGTGGGCCTCATCTGGAACGCCATGATGAGCTTTGGTGGGGGGTGGTTCTTTGTGGCAGCCAGCGAAGCCATCAGTGTGCTCAACCAGGAATACACGCTGCCGGGGCTGGGATCCTATGTGGAAGCGGCCGTCCAGGCGGAGGATCTGCCCAAGCTGGGCTGGGCGCTCCTGACCATGGCCGGGGTGATCCTGCTGGTGGATCAGCTCTTCTGGCGGCCTTTGGTGGCTTGGTCGGATAAGTTTCGCCTGGAACAGAGCAGCGGGGCTGCTGCCCCCGAATCCTGGCTGTACGATCTGCTGACCACGGCGCGGATCCCGCGGCTGATCGGCAGTTGGCTGTCCCCCTTGGCAGAGTTGGTGGATCGGCTGTTGTCCTATCTGACTCGCCCGCACTGGGTGGATCCCCTCAGTCCTGAGGCCGAGCGACGCCGCGAGCGGCTGCTAACCCAGCTTTCCTGGGCAGCTATTGGCGGCATTGGGATTTGGATTGTTTATTTTGTGGCTACCACTGTGGGCTTTGGAGAGGTGATGCTGACCTTCGGGC
>NZ_JANSIO010000068.1:0-6122 GCF_047462195.1 Synechococcus sp. R3-13
CCTCTTATACGGCTGCATTTTGTTCATGAGCGGGTCGGTCAACGGGGCTTTTGTTGCCCAGAACCTGCTGTTGTTTTTCCTCTTTTACGAGCTGGTGCTGATCCCGATCTACCTGCTCATCTCCATTTGGGGCAGCCCCAAGCGGGATTATGCTGCCATCAAGTTTTTGATTTACACCGCCGTTTCCGCCATCTTTCTGTTGGGGGCCTTTTTGGCCATCTACTGGCTGGGGGATCCCCATAGCTTTGAGCTGCTGGAGATCCGCATCACCTCTCTCAGCCCTGTTGCCCAGACCTTGACGCTGTTGGCCTTGATCGTGGCTTTCGGCATTAAGATGCCGCTGATCCCCTTCCACACCTGGTTGCCTGATGCATACGGGGAGTCGTCGCCGCCAGTGGCCATCCTCCTGGGAGGGATCCTCTCCAAGTTAGGCACGTACGGTCTGTTTCGCTTTGGGCTGCAGTTGTTTCCCCAAGCTTGGGCCGACCTGGGCGGGATCCTAGCCTGGTGGGGAGCCATTGCCGTGTTGTCCGGGGCTTTGGCAGCCATCGCCCAAAAAGACATCAAGCGCATGGTGGCCTACAGCTCCATCGGCCATATGGGCTACATCCTGCTGGGCATGGCGGCAGCCACCCCCATTAGCCTGACCGGGGCGATGGTGCAGATGGTCTCCCATGGTCTCATCTTGGCGCTGCTGTTTGATCTGGTGGGCTTGGTGGAGCGCAAAGTGGGAACGCGGGATCTGAACGTACTCAACGGCCTGCTCAACCCCTTGCGAGGCTTGCCCACAGTGAGCGCCCTGCTCATCTTGGGGGGGATGGCCAGCGCCGGGATCCCTGGCCTGGTGGGCTTTGTGGCGGAGTTTTTGATCTTCCAGGGCAGCTACCAAGATTTTACTCTGCCCACTTTGATCAGCATCTGTGGCACCGGCTTGACGGCGGTGTACTTTGTGATTTTGCTGAACCGCACCTGCTTTGGCAGGTTAGACAACCGCACCGCCTACTACCCGCGCGTGCATGGCTGGGAGCGGATCCCAGGGCTGATTTTGACGGCCTTGATCGTTTGGTTTGGGATCCAGCCCATGAGCCTGGTGAAATGGCCACAACCCTTGGCGTTTACCCTATCCACCCAGGTGGCTCAGGCCCAAACGCTTATCTTGGCATCAGCCGGTGACCTTGCCCCCATCACCCTCTCTGGAGCCGATCCAGGCAAGCGGGAAACTCCCAGGAATTGAGATCCCAGCAGATGCCCCCTATGGAGCCAGGACTTTTGAAGAGTTGGAGACTTCTTCCATGACGACAACCCTTACAACCCGCAAGCTTCCCCCTTCTACCCACCCTTTTGCGGATGTAGTCCACCGCTTGGAGGCAGGGGGATCCATGCTGCCAGATACGCCGGAAAACCTGATGCAAATTATCGGCCTCTACAAAGCCTATGCCGTGCCAATGGATTTCTACTGGCGGGATCTGCTCTACATTGCCGAGCAGGTGTTTGTGGATCCCTTGCCTTTTTTCAAGTTCATCATTCCTGAAGAGTATCTGAAGCTGGCCAACCACTACGCGGGAGATAACGCGGATTTGCGCATTTGGCGGGGCCAGGCTACGGCCCACCCCGAGCTGCTGGAGTTTATGGAAAAGGGGGAGCTGAAGCGCAAGCTGCCCAGGATTTTGCATCACCTCTGGCATGACCGCATCAACATGGAATTTGCCGAAGAATGTATGCGGGCCATGCTCTGGCACCGGGATATGGGGGGCTTGCTGGATCCCTACATGGATTCCGAAGAATACAAGCAAAATGCCGACCGCGCCATCCGCGCCTATTGCCAGGGCAACCCCTTGTTGATGGGGCTATACAAGCTCTTCCCCGATATGTTTTTGGAGCTGTGCCGCCAGGCCACCATGTACTCGGTGTTGGGCCTGTTTTGGGAGGTGATGGCTCCGGTCTTTTTTGAGATCAGCGATCTCTACGACGAAGGCAAAATCACCAGCGTGCCGGAGGCGATGAACTTTTTGGTCAACGGGATCTTCGCCATTGCCGGACGACCCATCTACCATCGCGTGCGCATTCGGGGAGAATGGTACGATATTGTGCCCAAATCCAAGGGATTTACCTGGCTATATGAGGCCGCTTTCCCCTATGTAGAGGCCGTGTTTTATCGCACCTCTCCTTTCCGCGGCACCAAGTCCTACAACGCCCAGGCCAACGAAGTTCCCACCAACCAGTTGGACTTCCACTACGGGATCCTCTACGCCGATAAGTTTCCGGTGGGCACCGCCGGGATCCCGCCCACGCTCTTGCACCAGGATATGTACCACTTTTTGCCCCAGTATTTGGTGGAGTATTATCGCAAGCATTGCCGCGGCGAAGAGGACATGCTGATTCAATTGGGGGTTAGCTTCCAGCGCTCCATGTACAACGTCACCTCAGCCGTGATTCAGGCGGGAAGGGCCGCTTTCTTGTATCCCCTTGATGATCCAAATCCACGGCACTTGATGATGAACCGCCGTTATTTTGAGGGACAACTCAATCGCTTCACCCGACCGGAATATGGGATCCGGGAAGCAGCCCGCCTCGCCTACATTCAGGATCAGAATTATCGCTAGCCCGTGGCAACTTTAACCATCCCAAAACATTTCGAGCAGCAACTTTGTTAGCAGCAACTTCCCAGCCAAAGGATCCCAGCCATGCCCGATATTGTCGATATTGCCGTCTCTGCTGAGGGCTTTTCCACCTTGGTAACTGCCGTTAAAGCGGCAAACCTGGTAGACACTCTCAAAAGCCCTGGCCCCTTTACCGTTTTTGCCCCCACCGATGGGGCTTTTGCCAAGCTGCCCCCTGGCACCATCACCACTCTGGTGCAAAACATCCCCCAACTGACCCGCATCTTGTGTTACCACGTGGTGCCCGGTCGCCTGAAAAAGGCGGATTTGGCCAAGTACCAAAGTGTGGGCTCGGTAGAGGGATCCCCCATCGACTTGTTGATCGAAGGGGACGTTTTCGAGGTCAATAACGCCACTGTTATCCAAGCGGACATCGAAGCCGATAACGGCATCATCCACGTCATTGACACCGTCATCCTGATGCGGCCCCACTGGTTCTGGCCGATCATGAACTCTGCTTTGGCCGCCTCGGCCAGAGGATAAACGGATCCATCCTGAACGGAGGTTGGGGAAAGTGCCTTGGTGAACACTCTCCCCGGCTATGCCTTCCAATGGGTACGGTCAGAGATTTCTGCTCCGCGTGCAGTCTACACCATCCCCCAACCCCCACAGGGTGGGGATTTTTGTCTCTCGGTAGCAGTGATGTCGCCGTCTTTTAAACCCAGAGATGAATCCGAAGCTTGGCCTGATACGTACCTTATTTAGCCTGTTCTCTGACCGAGGAGCTTTTTTCCATGTTGTTGATCGGTTTTGCCCTTCGGCCTCGTTCAATTTTCGAGGCTTTTTGCGGCTTTTGCCTGGTTGCTGTCTTGTTTCTCAGCGGTTAAGGAAGCTTTACAAATCTCACAACCCCACTTCTACCCATTGCTAACTTTGGCCCTGGGCACATTCACATTGCTCAGCCGCAGCCAGGACAATCTTTCGCCCAGGCCACAGGGCCGGTGGCCTTTGTCTTGAACATGTTGCCGAATCCAGGCAATCAGTCGGGGAATTTCCGACTGGAAGCCAACCTCACCCCTGAGCAAGTCTCCAGCTTTTTGGCCGGAGCTTACTACATCAACATTCACACGCAGGCCAACCCGCCGGGCGAGTTGCGAGCCCAGGTGGTTTTCCCTCGCTAAGGTTTGATCCAGTACCCCATCTGGGATCCCCCGCGGGAGGGGCTTTAGAATATTGGGACTGTTGTCGTCCTGTTGTCAGGGGGAAATAGCGGTGCTTTTGAACAAGACTGGCCGTAGCCTGCTCCTTGCCAGTGTGTTTGCCCTCAGCACCACTTGGGCTGGCGGGGAGGGGCCGAGGGCAGAGGCAGCTTCTCATAACCACAATGGGGATCCCTCTGTTCACATGGCTCATTTGATGAGCCTGGGCCCTGCAGATGAATCCTTCGATTTGCGCTTCCTCGATGCCATGATCTTGCACCATGAAGGGGCTGTGCTCATGGCCGAGGAGGCCCTGCAAAAATCCCGGCGGCAGGAGATTCGTCAGTTGGCAGAGGCCATCTTGAGGACCCAAAGCCAAGAAATCGAGCAAATGCGGGCTTGGCGGCTGAGCTGGTACCCAGAAGCTCCCCAGGATCCCGTGATGTGGCATGAGGAAATGGGGCATCTGATGGCCATGACCCCAGAAATAATCTCCTCCATGCGCATGGACACAGACCTGGGAGCCGCCGACCCGGAGTTTGACCGGCGGTTTCTGCAGGCCATGATCCAACACCATGAGGGGGCCTTAAGCATGGCCAAAGAGGCCTTGGAGAAATCCCAGCGCCCCCAGGTTCGCCAACTGTCAGAGGCAATTTTGGCCACCCAGCAGGCGGAGATTGAGCAGATGCGTGCTTGGCAAAAGCAGTGGTACCCGCAGTAGCGCAGGAACGGTTACAGGGATCCCTACCCCATCGATAGATTTGTCAGATTTGTCTAGGTGCGCTGCCGCTGGCGCAACCGCCGTCCTAAGTGCCCGGGAAAGCTCCTAGGCAGGTTGCTGTCCGCCCACAATGGCCCGACAGCGAATGTAGGGGCCGCCCGCATCCACCTTGGCCGGTTGACCCTTGCCACAATGGCCGGATCCCAAGTCCCACAGGAAGTCCCGCGAGACGGCATCCACCGATTGCAGCACCTCAAAAGCATTGCCGGTGATGGTGACACCGCGCAGCAACTCCGCCAGCTTGCCATCGCGAATGCGGTAGGCCCGCTCTACCCCAAACATAAACTCGCCCGTGGAGTCCGCCTGCCCGTTCCTGGCCCCATCCAGGAAGTAGCCATCGGGAGTGCTGGCGATGATTTCTTCTAGCGTTTGGGATCCGGGTTCAATGAAGGTGTTGCGCATGCGGATCAAAGGCTCATCGGCATATTCCCAGGCGCGGGCATTGCCGGTGGGCTCTACGCCAAAGTGGGCAGCAGTTTCGCGGTTGTGGAGATAGCTGACCAGAATGCCGTTTTGGATGATGGTGGTGCTTTGGGTAGGAACGCCCTCGTCGTCCACAGGAAGGGTTCCCCCTGCCCCTGGCATAAACTCTGAATGGCCGGAGTCTTTGAGGGTAACCCAGTCGCTGGCCACCCGCTGCCCCAGCTTGCCGGCAGCCACAGAACCCGCCAGGACAAAATCCGCCTCGACCGTGTGGCCAATGGCCTCGTGCACCAACAGCCCCACGATGGAAGGCGACAGAATAACCGTGGCCCATCCCCCTTCTGCGTAGCCTGCGGACAATAAATCAACCGCGGTAGCAGCCGCCTTTTCCGCCATCTGCAAGGGATGCGAGCGGAACAGGCAATCCCATCCCCCTGTTACCCCAATGGCCTCGGAGCCACTGCTGAGCTGGCCGGCAGCTTCGGCCACCGCCTGAACTCGCAGCTCGGGGCGCACCAGACGAAAGGCCACATCTGCCCCATCGGTGGTGACAATGGCTTTTTCCTCGTAGATCTCGTTGTAGGTGCAACTGGCGGAGCTAATTTGGCGAGAGGCCTGCCGGGCCTGCGCCTCGGTTTCCAAAGCCAACTGGATCTTCGCCTCCAGCGGTTTGTTCAACACCTCCTCCACACCGGGCTCGCAGAACTCCCCTTGGGCCAGCCGCACACTGGGCAGGGATCCCAGCTTTTGTTTGCGGTAGTCGGCGCTGGCTTGGGCGGCACGGCGAGCTTCAGCGATGGCCTCCCGAATGGCAGCCGGCGAGGGATCCCCGGTGGCAGCAAAGCCCCAAGTGCCGGCCTCCAACACCCGCACCCCCACTCCGGAACGGCGACGAACCGTAGTGCGCTCAAGGCGGCCCTTCTCGGCAGTGACGCTGCGGAACACCTTGCTGTGGTAGCGCAGTTCCACAAAGCCAGAGCAGTCCCGAAGGATGTCGCGCAGAAGGTCTCGCATAGCAACAGGGAGATGGGTGTAGTCCTCAGTCCAGCATAGCCCGATCCTGGAAAGTCGATGAGCTGCCACGCCGAGTAAACTACCCGACACCCGCGCTATGCGCAG
>NZ_JANSIO010000069.1:0-5103 GCF_047462195.1 Synechococcus sp. R3-13
CCCGCCCTAGGGCCTACGGCCCGCTGACGCGAGTAGGGCGGCTTTTTGCTAAAATCCGGCTAGCACGAGTAGGGTTTCCGATGTATTTTGCTCGGAAGCTAAAGTTGGGGTTTTCAGAGCAACTGCAGCATCTGGCTTTAGCCGCGGGCGAGCTATACTCCAAGACCTTGGTTTTCTTTTGGCGAGTGGCACGCAAGAAAGGCTTGTGGTTAAAGCCCTCGAGTTTGATGCGCTGGTTTCCCAACAGTAGTGGAAACGAACTTCACGCCCATAGTGCCGATGCAGTGGTACAAAGTTTCTTTGCTTCTCTGAAGTCTTGGTACAAGCGTCGTAAAACGGATCCCAACGCCAAGCCCCCCAAAAGACGGCGGCGGTACTTCAAGGTCATCTGGAAGTCCTCTGCCATCAGGGTTCGGGGTGGGAAGTTAGTTCTTTCCAACGGTAGGGGCAACCCGCCCGTGATTATTCCTTGGGCGTGGGATACACCGGTGCAGGTAGAAATCGGCTGGGACGGCAAGCAGTACGAGTTGCGGGCCTGCTACGAGTTAAGTAGGCCGGAAGGGGAAGTAACGGCAAAGGCTGGGGAAGTAGCAGGTGTCGATTTAGGGGAAGTGCATTTGGCTACTGCTCACGACGGTCGGGCAACTTTTATAGCTAACGGGCGGTTACTGCGTTCCCAAAGGCGTTACCAGAACAAGCTGAAGGGCAAGCTCTCCAGGCTAATGGCTCGCAAGAAGAGAGGCTCGCGGCGCTGGAAGCGGTTAGTTCGTTCTCGGCAGAACCAGCTAGCTAAGTTACAAAAACAAGTTGCGGACATTCTACACAAGCAAACGACTAGGCTTGTCTCCACGCTCCAAGCAAGAGGCGTGCAGACGGTTGTGATTGGGGACATCCGGGATATCCGGCGGTCGGCCCAGTACAACAAGGTAGCGAACCAGAAAATCCACCAAATGCTGTCGGGACAGGTGCGGCGGCTGCTCACCTACAAGGCAGAGAAGTTGGGGATGTGGGTGGTGTTGCAAGAGGAACGGTACACCTCGCAGAAGTGCCCGCGTTGCCACATGCTCCACAAGCCCAGGGGTAGGGAGTATCATTGCCGGGCTTGTGGCTTTCGGTTTCACCGCGACGGCGTAGGGTCGGTAAATCTGAGACGAAAGTATCTGGGGCAGTTTGATGTCCCAGTAGTTGGGGTGATGGCATCCCCCATCGGGTTGAGGTTTCGGCCTCATACTCGGTGTAGCTCAGTAAGCAGGAGTCATTCTGCAACCTGAGAAAGAATCCCCCGGCTTCAGGCGGGGGAGAATGTCAAATAAGATGGTGGTGTATGATTTGAGCCGATGGCGGGCGATAAGAGGGGGAAGTCCTCATTCTGGGGTTAACTGCAGCTTCGTTGCCTGGCGGTCCTTGGGCTGCCGTTTCCAACACCTCAACCACGCCGAGCGCACCCATAGCATGAACGCTTCTGCTGCCCAACCCAACCCTGCTCACCTGGTCTTGATCTTCACCGATCAGATGGGTCGGCGCGGTGTTGTCCTGGACAACATTTACTACTCGGTAGGCCGGGCAGTGAACAACCACATTCGCCTTTACGACCCTTGCGTCTCTCGCAAGCATGCGTTGATCATCCGCATTCCCGATGAGAACCGGGTTGGATATGGCTATGTGGTGTTCGATGGCGGCTCTGGATCTGGCCGCAGCACCAACGGCGTATTCGTCAATGGGAAACGGGTTTTGTCCCATCGCCTTCAGCTCCTAGATAAGATAAGGTTTGGGCCGAACGTAACAGCAATTGTGGAGACAACGGATCGACTCAGCCCGGAAACCCTAGCCAAGTTATTGCAGCCTCTGGATGCTGCTAGCTCTACATCCCCATCCACCTTTGATTTTAATAAAGACACGGAGCCGAACCCGGAAAACCTGGCTCAGCCAGAGGAAGAGGATTTCACTGTTGCATAAGCCAACCCAACCAGTCTTCTGAATCCTCCTGTGCCCCCCATCCCACCTGCTCTGAGCGGCTACTGGCAAAATGCCTTTGACCTAGAAGCCCATCTGGGATCCTTCCTGGGCCTTGGGGCTGCCGATCTGCGGGAGAAACTGCGGGCAGGGCAGCAGCAATTGGCGGAGTTGGGCCGGCGAGACTTTGGCTGGGATCGGGCAGATGCGTTTTATCGGGATCAGGTGAGATCCGCCTATCTGCTGGATTTGGCGGCTTGGCACCTGAGCAGCACCGACTACATCGGCGATACCTTACGCCTGGTGGCGGATCATGCCCGCGGGTTGGTGTTGGATTTTGGCGGCGGCATCGGCACCCATGCTATCGGGGCGGCCCTCTGCGCAGCGGTGGATCAGGTGATCTTCTGGGATATCAACCCCATCCATCGGCAGTTTGTGCAATGGCGGGCGGAAAAGCTGGGCTTAACCGAGCGCATCCACTGTCCAGAAAACTTCCCAGAAGAGATCTTTTTTGACACGGTCATCTGCTTCGATGTGGTGGAACATCTGGCGGATCCGGCAGCGCAGTTGCGGCAGTTTTACGACTGGCTCAAGCCGTCAGGTAAGCTTTTGATCAACTGGTACTTTTTCAAGGGGTTTAACGGCGAGTTTCCTTTTCACCTGGACGACCCGCAAAAGGTAGAGCAATTCTTTCAGGTGCTGCAAAGCTGTTTTTTGGAGGTGTTTCACCCCTATTTCATTACCGCCCGCTGTTACCGCAAGTGGGATAAAAGCTGAGATTGGAGAAAACCAAGGTGCTGCGCTATTTGCGGATATTGTGGCTGTTTTGGAGCACCTCAATCGCGGCAGAAATGGAGTACCGTGCCAATTTTTTCTTTGCCAGCCTCAGCAGTCTGGGTGGCTTGGGATCCGCTCTGTTTGGGCTGTCGTTGTTTTACCAGCAGGGGCACCGGCTGGGCGGTTGGAGTTGGCCGGAAGCCCTCATCGTGTTGGGGGTGTTCACCATTCTGCAGGGGGTGTCGGCCAGTCTCTTTAACGTCAACCTCAATCGCATTGTGCAGCAGGTGCAGGAAGGCACCTTGGATTTTGTTTTGCTAAAGCCAATAAGCAGCCAGTTTTGGCTGTCGGCCAGGGTGTTTTCCCCCTGGGGCCTGGTGGATATCGGCTTTGGCCTGTTGCTGATTCTCTACGCCGGGATCCAGCTCCATTTGCCTGCTTGGGCCTATGCTCTGGGGCTGTTGCCTCTGCTGCTGGGGCTGATCATCCTCTATAGCCTCTGGTTTATGTTGGGAGCCACCAGCATTTGGTTTGTCAAAATCTACAACGTCACCGAGGTGCTGCGGGGCCTAGTAGAGGCAGGACGATTTCCGATAGTGGCCTATCCGGTGGCCTACCGCGTGTTTTTCACCTTCGTCGTGCCGGTGGCTTTCCTGACCACCATCCCGGCGGAGACCCTGCTGGGGCGAGCCCAATGGCCGTGGCTGCTGGGATCCGCTCTGCTGGCGGCAGGGCTGTTGTGGGGATCCCATCTCTTCTGGCGCTTTGCCCTGCGCTTTTACACCAGCGCTTCCAGTTAAAGTCTGGGCCAAAAAGCTTGGATCCCACGCATCCGAGTTCTGGGGAGTTGAGTAATTTCTACAGACGCGCCCCATGCGCTGCCATCGCAGAGAACAACTGCCTTCTCCTTCACAAGGCAGAGGGGATCCCAGCCTGCAGCCGGGATCCGGGAGTTCTCTCGATGGACTGCAAAAAAAGTTTCCACTACAGCGATCTGCAGCCACAGGCTCTGTGGTTTAGGGGGGCTTGTCTGTCAGTGGTTTTGATGGTTTGTCGATCTTTTGAGGAGCCTGTTCAATGCACAAACACACAAGCTTTGTAGCAGCATCTGTGATAGCCGGCAGTTTTGCTCTCTTGGGCTGTGGCAGCAGCACTTCGTCTTCGATGATGCCTTCCCAAGCGGATTTGGTGGCTTTGAGCAGCGGCAACCGCCTCACCTTTATCCGCTCCGCCGATGCTTCTGTGCAAGGATCCCTGACGGTAACAGGAGTGAACGGCAGCCTTATTGGTATCGATGTGCGCCCTGCCAACCGGCTGCTTTACGGGCTGACCGACACCAGCATCCTTTACACCATCAACTTGCAGACCGGTGCCGCTACCGTGGCCAGCACTCTGTCGGTTCCCTTCACCGCGGGCACGCTTTCTGGCATGGATTTCAACCCTGTTCCGGATCGGCTGCGCTTGGTGGGAGCCAATGGCCAGAACTTCCGCATCAATGTGGATACGGGCGAAGTGATCCAAGATAGACCTTTGGCCTTTGGCCCAATGGAACTACAGGGATCCCAGCCGGCCATCACCGCCGCCGCCTACACCAACAATGTGGCGGGTGCCCAATCCACGCGGCTGCTGAACATCGACGGGCAACGGAACCTGCTGGTGTTGCAGAATCCCCCCAACGATGGGGTTCAGGTGCCCATTGGCCCTCTGGGGGTGAACTTCGGCCCTATGGGTGGGTTTGACATCCGTACTGCTGATGGAGTGGATACCGGCTTTGCCATCGGCGGCTCCACCTTGTATCGAATTGACCTAAACACCGGTCGGGCCACATCCCTGGGCACGCTGCCGGGTGGGCCGTTCTTTGGCTTGGCCGCCCTCTAGGAAAGCCGATTCCCATTTGCCTATCTAAATCAAGGTTAATCAACATTAATCAATGTTTTGGATTCATTGATTTGGAACCAATTGTTGGAATCGTTTTGAGATCGTTGCTGCTGTTGATCCTTGACCCGGCCCGATCCCAGCTCAGGATTGGTCCTTCTATCTCCCCTTAGCTCGGGGTTGACCTCCGCCTATGCAGACGATAAATTATGAGAGCCGCTGCCCTGCTTGGATTACTCTGGGCGATGCTTGTGCCTCTGCAGTTTCTTTCTCTTTTCCATCCCGTTTCCTCTTCCCACTCATGAAGATCGAGGGTGACAAAGCTGAGGAATCCCTGCAGGAAAAAACCGATGCAGAGGTGTTTGCAGCCCTAAAAGCAGGCCGGTCACAAGCTCTGGCCATTCTCTACGACCGACATGCCGGCTTGGTGTACGGAATTGCCTGCAAAATGCTGGGCAGTACTGCCGAAGCCGAAGATCTCACCCAAGATATTTTTTT
>NZ_JANSIO010000070.1:0-7385 GCF_047462195.1 Synechococcus sp. R3-13
AGTGCGGGGCTCCTGCGATTTCTAGCTGAGGCGCATGGGCTGCCGGGAGAGCCTCGGGAAGGGTGCGGGAAACCCAATCCCTCATCCATCCGGGATGAGCTAGCCTACAGAGCAGAGCCATGTGGCGGACTGTTTCTGGTGTTCGGGCGCGCCTAGGCTAACATACTCAAGAAAAGGCCCGCGGCATCCTGACAGCGTTGGCAAGCGTAGTGATCGGGAAGGGAAAACGAAAATGCGGTTTGAGCAGCCCAAAACCTATTCCATTTCTCTGGGTGGCTGGGGGTTCTGGCTGGGATCCCTGGCGTTGGCAGCTTTGCTGACCAGTGTCGGGCTGGGGTGGCTGGTCGCCGGATTGGTGGCTCTGTTGCTGTTTTTGCTGTCCTTGCCGGTATTGGTGCTCCTGGCCTTTCGCTGGTGGGCGCGCCGCTGGATCACGACGGATCGCTGCCCGGTGTGTGGGTCAGAATCGCAAGCCATTGAGGGCAGCCATTTCTTTTGCCCCAATTGTGGAGAGCCGCTGTTTGTTGCAGACGGACGTTTTTATCGGCAAACACCCCCCGGCACCATCGATGTGGAGCCTGTGGAAGAGGGTGGCTGGGAATTGACGAGCTGATGCCCCCTCGGTTGCCGGGATGTTTAGAGGGTGTTTTCCGTGAAAAGTGCTATGCCTGCGGCACCCCATGGTGCTACACAACACTGTTGCTCCGCAACGCTGACGCCACGGCACGAACGACATCTGTGGGGCTGGCCCGGTAGGCGGCTGGTTTCGAGCTGGGTTGGGCTGCTCTCGGCGGCAATTCTGTTGCTGGGTTTGTCTCCCCATTCCCAGGCGACGGAGCAGGGATCCCTGCAACCTCAGGTGGAAACTTATCTGGCTCAGTTGGCCGGTCGGGGGTTTTCGCCCGCGGCTCAGGGGGTTTGGCTGCAGATGGAGGATCCTTCGCCTCAGCGGGACAGAATCCTTGTTTTGGGACAGCATCAGGGATCCACACCCTTGCCGGCAGCTTCTTTGACCAAGGTGGCAACGACACTGGCCGCTTTGCAGCACTTTGGCCCACAACATCGCTTTGTAACCCCTTGGCTGACCACCGGCTCGCCAACAGCCGACGGGGTGCTGCAGGGGGATCTCTGGGTGGTGGGGGGGGAGGATCCCTTGTTCGTCTGGGAGGAAGCCTTCTCCGTCGGCAACCTGCTCAATGCCTATGGGATCCGCCAGGTGCGCGGGGATCTGGTGGTGGTGGGCCGCTTTTACATGAACTTTTCCCGGGATGTGGCGCAATCGGGATCCCTGTTGCGGCAGGGGCTGGATGCGCGGCGCTGGCCGCCAGAGGCGGAGGCCCAATTTCAAACCTTACCCCCCGGCACACCCAGACCGCAGGTGGAGATCTTGGGTTCGGTGCGGGTTGCCCAGCAGATCCCGCCCGGCGCTCAGGTTTTGCTCAGACATGAGTCCCCCCCCCTCATTCACCTGGTCAAGCTGATGAACCTCTACAGCAACAACTCCATGGCCGAGATGTTGGCCGATGCGGTGGGGGGAGCAGACCAAGTGGCCCAAATCGCCCAGGCCATCGCCGGGATCCCGCCCGAAGAGCTACACCTGATCAATGGTTCCGGGTTGGGGGTGGAAAACCGCATTTCTCCGCGGGCCAATGTAGCTTTGCTTCGAGCGATCCAATCTCTTCTGGAGGAGCAGGGGCTCTCTCTTGCCGATGCTTTTGCCGTCGTCGGCCAGGATGTGGGGGTGTTGGAACGGCGGCTGTTACCGGGGATCTTGATCGCCAAGTCGGGCACCTTGAGGAGCGTCAGCACCTTGGCGGGTGTATTGCCAACCGAGCAGGGGGACATCTGGTTTGCCCTGATGAATGGCGGATCCGATCTGGTCGGCTTTCGCACCCAGCAGGGACAATTCCTCAGCCAGCTCCAGTCCCAATGGGGATCCCCCACCACCTTGCCTGAGCGTTGGATCCCTCGCTCTGGAGATACGGGATCCCGCACGGAGCTGAACCCGCGTCTTTGAAACTGTGCCCAACCGGTTCTTTCTCAGCCCAGAGTGACCTCGGTCGCGTTAGCGGAACGCAGTCCTATGTCCGCCCTCCCAGTTTGGGAATTGAGATCGACTTGGCCCGCTGTCAACAGCCCTCAACCCAGAAACCTCGTCCGGCAGGGATCCTCCCCATGGGGCGTACAGGGATCGAACCTGTGTAAGGCAAATTATGAGTTTGCTGCCTAAACCGCTCGGCCAACGCCCCTGATTCTTTTACTCTAGCGTTTACTCTAGCGCCCTTGTCTCCTCCAGAAGCGGCTGAAAACAGGATAAGCTGCATGTCGGTGGTTAGAATCTGACGCCATGGCTTCGCCGCGTTCTTGGCAGGGGCAAATGGCCCTGGGCTTGGGGCTGATTGTTTTGTCCTCGGCTCTCTGTTTCGGTTTCTTGGCCGTTGGGCAGCACTATCTCTACGGGGATGGATCCGCTGTGGATTTCCAGCCTGCCGGGGAGAGTTTGGCCTTGTCTTCCGCCCCCGAGATTGGACTTCCGACGACACCGCCCCTCCCTAACCCCCCCTCTTCCGACGGCAATCTCCCAGAGGGATCCCCGCTGCAGCTCTGGCTTGTTACTTTTTTAACCGTGTTTGTGGCGGAAATGGGCGACAAAACCCAGTTGGCAACCTTGCTCATGAGTGCCCAATCCCAATCGCCTTGGGCGATCTTTTTCGGTTCCGCCAGTGCCTTGGTGACCGCCAGTTTGCTCAGCGTAGTGTTGGGGGAAGGTCTGGGGCAAGTCATTCCCCCGGGCTGGCTACAATGGTTGGCGGGTGCAGGGTTCCTGATGATCGGGGGCTATGTATTATGGCAGGAGTGGCGGGGGAACAAGCTCCCAGAGGGCTAGCCTCCCTGAGCAGCCGATGCCAACCCGGCAGGACAGAGTGGAGAACAACCGAGGAACGTGTTGATCCAAGACAACGACAGCCGAACCCCGTCTTTTTTGCTGCGGCAAATGGCCGGACGGGCCGCCCTAGTGAGCTTTGGCTCGATTCTGCTGGCCGAAATGGGCGATAAAACCCAATTGGCGACCCTGCTCCTCAGTGCCCGCTCGCAAAACGCTGGGGTAATCTTTTTGGGCGCTGCTGCTGCTTTGATCAGCACCAGCCTAATTGGGGTGTGGGCAGGAGCTTGGGTGGCCCGCCTGATCCCACCTCGCTGGATCAAAACCCTGGCAGGCGTGGGGTTTGTTGTGATGGGCCTAGTCTTGTTGTGGGGATCCCTGCCCATAGCCGGCTGAGCAGAGGGCTTCAGGATGGCTTCGGCAAAGCGTGATAGGATTAAGAGCGCCTCACTTTGACACTTCAAACTGAGGACCTTCACTTGAGTCCGGACAACCGGTCAGGAAAACCAGCATGGCCAAAAAACGCAATCTGAAGCGGGAAAAAGCCGAGCGCAACCGCGAATATGCCAAACAGTTCCAAAAAAGTCGTGCTCGCAATGGCCGCCGCTTCCGTTCTGCCCCCCGCGACAACGAGGCCAGCGCTGGCGAAGAACAGCAGTAAGGTTGTTTTTGTCGAGATGCTCTGTCGGTCAATCCTGTGAGCGGAGCTAGTTCAACAAACCTGCTATCGTATGCAGGGGTGGGCCGGAGCGGATAAGCATGAAATATCGACGGATTCTACTGAAGTTGAGTGGTGAAGCCCTGATGGGGGAGCGCCCCTACGGGATCGACCCCGAGGTCTTGAAGTCCATTGCCGGCGAAGTGGCCTCAGTGGTACGGGCCGGTGTGCAGGTGGCGATTGTGGTGGGAGGGGGTAACATCTGGCGCGGGCGCAAAGAGGCGGCTGCCCAAGGGATGGATCAGGCTTCTGCCGACTACGTAGGGATGCTGGCCACCGTCATCAACGCCTTAACCCTGCAGGATGCCATTGAGCGAGCCGGGATCCCCACCCGGGTGCAGACGGCCATCGCCATGCAGGAGGTGGCGGAGCCCTATATTCGTCGCCGCGCCATTCGTCACCTGGAAAAGGGGCGGGTGGTGATTTTTGGGGCAGGATCTGGCAACCCCTTCTTCACCACCGATACCACTGCGGCCTTGCGGGCGGCGGAGATCGATGCCGAGGTGATTTTCAAAGCCACCAAGGTGGACGGAGTTTACGATGCGGATCCCAAGACTCACCCTCAGGCCCGCCGCTACGATGTCCTCAGCTATCAGGATGTGCTGAACCGCGATCTGCGGGTTATGGACAGCACCGCCATCGCCCTCTGCAAGGAAAATCAATTGCCCATCGTGGTCTTTGACCTGACTACCCCTGGCAATATTTATCGAGTGGTGCAGGGAGAACCCATCGGCACTTGGATCGGACAGCGGACGGTCGAGAACAACGGGATCCCCAGCCCAGGAGAGTTGATCCCAAGTTAGGGGGGAAATCGGCCTTGAGAGTCCGGCGACGCCCTAGCCAGGATTGAGTCCGAAGGATAGCCTGGCTCAAGGGTGTGCTCAGGCCGTTTGGAGGGAAAGGCAATGACAGATCAGGTTCAGCATTCGGCCCAAAAGGATCCCGTCTTGCCCAAATGCTCTGCTGCCCAAGGCGCTATACCCAGGTCACCCCATGTTGCTACGCAACGCTTACGCGAACGCTGGGGTCGGCGTCTTTTGCAGAGCTTGATTTTCCTGTTGGTTCTGGTCGGGGGATTGGGCTACTGGCAGTGGCAGACCTGGCTCCAGCCGGTGGGCGGCCCAGAACCGATCCAAGTAACAATCCAGCCGGGCAGCAGCAGCCGTCTGATCGGGCAAAAACTGCGCCAAGCAGGGGTGATTCGCTCAGCTCTGGCTTGGGAGCTGTGGAGCCGCACCTTCGGGCGCGACTGGGTGTTTCAGGCGGGCACCTACGCTTTGGATCCCAACCAGGACATGCTGGCCGTGGCCCAGCAACTGCGGCAGGGAAGGATCCTGCAAAGACGTCTGACCATCCCGGAGGGTTGGCGCATCGAGCAAATGGCAGAGGCTCTGGCCCAGCGCAACTGGCTGGCAGCCGATGCCTTCATTGCCGTGACCCGGGTGATTCCCCCCCTCGATTGGCTGCCCCCCCACTTGAGCTCTCTAGAAGGCTACCTGTTCCCAGACACCTATCTTTTCCCCATCGAACAGGTGGAGGGATCCCTGCCGGATCGGGAAAAGGCCCAGATGGTGGTCGACGCCATGCTGCAGCGATTTGTCGCGGTGGCCCTGCCCCTGTTTCGCCAGCACACCACTTCCCTGTCTCTGCACGAGTGGGTTACCCTGGCCAGCATTGTGGAGCGGGAGGCCGTGGTGCCGGAAGAACGCGCTTTGATTGCAGGTGTCTTTCTGAACCGGCTTAAGAAAGGGATCCCCCTGGGAGCCGATCCGACGCTGGAGTATGCCTTGAATATCCGGCAAACCCCAGACCGCCGCCTCACCCTTGCGGAGGTGCGCACCCCCTCTCCCTACAACACCTACCTCAACCCGGGTTTGCCCCCCGGTCCCATCGCCAGCCCGGGCTTGGCCAGCTTAAAAGCCGTTTTGGAGCCTGAGCAAACCGACTATCTCTACTTCGTGGCCCGCTACGATGGCACTCACATTTTCAGCAAAACCCTAGCAGAGCACGAGGCAGCCCAATTGCAAATTATTCAAGAGCGTCGGCAAGCTGCCCAGGGATCCCACCACAGTCCTCAACCAAGTCCTTAGCCGAGGAGCGGATGGTACACAAACCTTGGTTCAAGCTCCTGCAACCGGATCTGGTGGTGGCCGGCACTGTCTTAAAGTTGCGGGCAGAAGACCTGTGGGCCTGGCAGGTAAAAGGCATCATCTTTGACGTAGACGGTACACTGGTGCCGAGCCGACAGGTTGAGGTGGATCCCGCTGTGGCTGCTTGGCTGGAGCAGTTGCGTCCGCACTTTCAAATTTGGCTGGTGAGCAACAACCTCAATCGCAGCCGCATCCAACAAATCGGAGAAAGCCTGAACCTGCCCTACATTCACCGCGCTGGGAAACCCTCACGGCGGGCCTTGCGGCGGGCCGTAGCCCAGATGGGCTTGCCGGTAGAAGCAGTGGCTATGGTGGGAGACCGCCTGTTGACGGATATTTTGGCGGGCAATCGACTGGGGTTGGTAACCGTGCTGGTCAACTCCCTCTTGTCCGAAGCAGTCGAAAAGAACCCTGCTACCCTCTAGGGGCTGCGCTTTTGAGAGATTTGAGAGTTGGACAACTGTAATTGTTTCAAACTGAATTGAAAAGGTTTCCAAGCACTCCCCCTTTCCTTCGCAAAGAGAGAAGACCAAAAGACAATCCTGCTGCTCGGAAGGACTTAGTCACTTCAGTTTAGGGTGAGACGCCTGGGCAGCTGAGAAAAGCCCTGTGGCCCCATGCATGTTTCATGCATGTTTTAGGTGTGGGTACAGTGTCCCAGTTTGAATCGAAATGACCAACCACAGGTTGTCAGCGCTGACAACTGCTGACCGGATGGGTAGCACATCTAAAAATCAAGACAAAAATCGAGAGAGATTTTCCAGACCTGACCCATCTGCCCCAATTTTTTGTAGAGTGACGGCAGGTGAGCCGGATCCCGCGTTGAAGCCCAGTAGGCGGCGGTGTGAGGGCGGTGTGAGATCCAAAGGTCAAGCATGCGAACCATCCCTATCGTCAAGTCCGCCATGCAACGGCTAAAGTCCATGCTGCAAAAATCCCTGCGTTCTGCTCCGACTTCCCCCCGCTCCAGATCCCTGCTGGCATCCAATGGACGGAGCCTGATCAAGCTGGGCAGCTTTCTGGCCTTGCCGTTGATATTCTCGACATTGCCCGGTTGGGCTTTAACATTGGTGGCGCGTCCAGATCTGCGCGACCTCAAACGTGCAACCGTGTTTCGGGTGGTCAACTACAACACCCTGGTTGTTCAGCTTGAAGGAGACTTGAATTTGCGGCTGGTGCAACTGATCGGGATCGATCCCTTGCCTGACCCGATCAACCCCAACTGGACGGAGTTGCGCGGACAAACCCCTCTGGCAGTTTACAATGCTGGCCAATATCTGCAGACTGCTCTGCTGGGACGTGAGGTGTTTTTGGAGTTGGATCCTGCCCTAGCCCCTGCTCCCACCTTGCCTGCCTACGTTTGGCAAGCCAATACCCTCATCAACCAGGAAATGCTGTTTTTGGGGCATGGCCTGTTGTCGCCACAAACCGATGGCTTGAAGTACGGCCCCATTCTTACTGAAGCTGCCGATGCAGCCAAAAGACAAGGACGCGGCTATTGGACAACCTACGGCCCTCGCTAGAGACCAAGCCAAACCCAGAGCTGGAATTGCCGGCCTGTTTGTTGAGAATAATCTCAACAGCCATCTTCCGCCGGTCGGTGAGAGCATGACTCTAGTCAATAATAAGCTCA
>NZ_JANSIO010000071.1:0-12407 GCF_047462195.1 Synechococcus sp. R3-13
CCTGGGGATCCCGGCAATTTGGAGAGGTGTCCGAGCGGTTTAAGGAAGCAGTCTTGAAAACTGCCGTGGTTGACGCCACCGTGGGTTCGAATCCCACCCTCTCCGTTTATCTTGAGGTAAAGCCCAACGGGTCGAAGCTACAGAGATTCACTGGCCCAGAGGGGGAGCTATCCACATGACCATCCTTGATTTATCGACCTTGACCACTCAACAGCTCAAAGACATAGCTTGGCAGTTGCGGGGCACTCCCGCAGTGGAGCCCATCTATCGGGAACTGGGATCCCGACCCAAGAGCATAGTGATTGCACCTGAAGATCCCCAGTGGACAGAAAAGGTTAACCAAATCCTCACAGAGGGATCCCCATCCTGACCGTCGCATCCCAAACAAGGCGGGACATGAATATCGAACAGCCGCCCTTGCCTGCCTGTGTCAGCTCTGCTAAATACTGAACACCCCCCACAGTTCCTTTAGTTGAAGAGAGGGTCACCATCTTGGGTAGCAGGAGCTAGCCGCAATGATTCCCACCGTCAAAGACGTTTGTCAAATTCATCCTATGGCCTTGAACTACGCCATAGTTGAGCAAATTGAAAATCTGTCGAATGTTATCGAGCATACAGCAGAGGATGCCCGGGCATTCTTCGCCAAAAACCACATTACCCGCGGGATGGATCTGTTGCTGCGTCAGGGGCTCAAACGGCTGGCAGGTCGCTCCGACCAAGCGGTGTTTGAACTCAAACAGGCGATGGGGGGTGGTAAAACCCACTCCATGATTGCCCTAGGGTTGCTGGCGCGGGATGCCGCTTTGCGTGCCGAGGTTGTGCCAGACATCACTCAAGATGCTCCTTTTGCCGACGCTAAACTGGTTGCCATCAATGGACGCCTCAAGTTCGAGCAACGGTTTATTTGGGGAGAGATTGCCCGGCAACTGGGGAAAGAAGAGGCTTTTGTCAAATTTTGGCAGCACGGAGCAGATGCCCCCAGTGAGCAGGATTGGATTGATTTAATTGGAGATGAACCCACCCTCATTCTATTGGACGAGCTGCCGCCCTACTTCGACTACGCCATTACCCGCATGGTGGGCGGAGGTACATTGGCGCAAGTGACAACCTACGCCCTATCGAACCTGCTGAGTGCCGCCTTGAAGTTAAAGCGCTGCTGCATTGTCATTTCCAACCTATCCGGCAGCTACGAAGGAGCCTCACGGGAACTGCAAAAAGCAATCGGTAACTTCGCTCAAGAAACCAACCGCCAAGCGCGATCCATCACACCGGTAGACCTGGGCACATCGGAAATTTACGACATTCTCCGCAAGCGGCTATTTAGCTCCCTGCCCAATGTACAAACCATTGATGCAGTTGCTTCTGCCTACGCAAAAGTGCTGGGAGATGCAGCCAGAGCCAAATCAATTGCCAAAACTGCCGAACAAATTGCCGCCGAAATTCATGCTTCTTACCCTTTCCATCCTTCGGTTAAGCACATCATTGCCCTATTTAAGGAAAACGAAAGCTACCGTCAAACTCGCGGCTTGATGCAGTTTGTTTCAAAAATAATCCAGTCGGTATGGGAGCGTCCCAGCAACGATGTCTACCTGATCGGTTGCCAGCATCTGAACCTCAACATCCCAGATGTGCGGGAAGAGATCAACAAAATCAGCAATCTACAGGGAGCGATTGCCCACGATATTGCGGCCAATGGCACTGCTGTCGCTGAACTGGTGGATCAAAAACTGGGCCATGATGCTGCCAGTCAGATTGCTGCCCTGCTGTTGACTGCCTCTCTGTCTGAATCAGTTGATGCCGTGAAAGGCTTTACCGAGGGGCAATTTTTGGAATACCTAGTAGCTCCTCAGCGGAATGTCAGCGAATTTCAGGATGCTTTTCAAGCGTTCCGTGCCAACGCCTGGTACCTGCACCGCAAAGAAAACGATGCTTGGTACTTTTCCAACATCGAGAACCTGCGTAAGCGCATTGATAGCCGTGCCCGCAACGCTCCCCAGCCGAAAATTGATGCGGAAATGAAGCGGCGGCTGGAAGAAATTTTCCGACCCCAACGGCGGATTGCCTATCAAGAGGTGCAAGCCCTGCCCAAAATTGATGAGATTCGCCTCAATGGCCCGCGGGTGTGCCTGGTACTCAGCCCAGACAGCAAAACACCCCCAGAAGAGGCCCAGCAGTTTTGGGAAAGTGTTCCCGAGAAGAACAACTTTTGTGTGGTTACCGGAGATGGCTCCAATCTGGCCAGCCTAGAAGACAAAACCCGTCGTTTGTGGGCCGTTGCCCGAGTACTGGAAGAAACCGGTGGAGACAAATCCCCCCACAAAGCAGAACTGGAGGAAGAGGCCGAACAAGCCGCCTACGACTTTAACGCCACTGTGGTCAGCCTGTTCAATCGGGTCTATTACTCCATCAAGGGCAAACTGACTCCTACCAAGCTCTCCATGACCTTTACGGGCAATACCTTCCATGCTGAAGAGCAGATCGAAAAAGCCCTATCCGATGTCGGTGCATCCAAGCTGTATGTCGATGTGGAAGCCAATGCCGAGGCGTTGCTGTCGCGAGCAGAAGACCTGTTGTGGCCGGCAGGGGGAGAGCGGCGTATCCCTTGGCGAGACGTGGTTTCCCGCACCATCACCAACGAGCGCTGGCCCTGGTTGCCCCCCAAAGGAATGGATACCCTGCGGCAGATAGCCGTCAGCCAAGGTCGCTGGCGGTACACCGAAGATGGATACATCGAAAAGGGGCCCTTTCCGCCCCCCCGCACATCCGTAGCCATCACCCAGCGAGAATACGATGACCGCACCGGTACGGCTACCTTGGAAATTCTGCCTCGAGATGCGGGCAAAAATGGCCGTGTTCACTACAGCTACACGCCCAATGTGGATGCCAACAGCCCTGTGGTGCCCGATACGATCTGGACAACCGATGCCACTGCCCTGTGGTTTGTCGCCATTGACCCGGATGGCCGGCACGAGACAGGGGATGTCTATGCTTGGAAGAATACGCTGACCCTCACCCACCAGCCTCGTATTGGCGGCGGCAAGCGCACCGTAGAGCTAACCGTGAAACCCCGTGGTCAAATTCGCTGGAACACCACGGGCATTAACCCACGGGAAGGCACCCTCTACACTGGCCCCATCGAACTAGAGGGATCAGAAGCCGTTACCATCTATGCCTACGCCGAAGATCAAGGGGTGAGCACCACTCGCAAATTCACGATCCCGGCGCTCGACCAAAAAGGGCCGGTGATTGACAAAAACAAACCGGCTAAGCTGCACAAGCGCCTCAACCTGCAAGGAAATAAGGCGAGTTATACGGCCATCAATCAGAGCAAGGCTTTGGGTGTGCGACTGGCGGGTGGGATCTCCCTAACCGTGGGGGAAGGGAACCGAGCCATCACCACCCGGTTTGGAAGCGATATGGTGGTAAAAGCGGAAGACATTGAGCAGTTTATTGCGATAGCACGTCAGGCTTTGGGCAATGAGACGGCAGAGGTGAGTCTGCGCTTGGACGACCTACACTTCAGCAGCGGCCACGATTTGGAAGTCTTTTTGCATCGGTTGGAAATCAATCCTGAGCCGGGAGAGGTAGAGCAGTGAGCGATAAAAAATGGGAGACGGTGGGGTTCGGCTGTCCCAAAACCGTTGATCCCCACCACTTTGTGGTCGAAATACCTGCCGGCAGAACCGCTCCTGTGCTGATTTACGAAGTCTATGGCATCAAGGCGGGCATCAACGGACAGCCGGACATTGCGGAGCGCTGTGTTCTCAGCCGGTCTATCTGGAGCCAGATTGCTGAGGATCTCAAACAAGAGTTTAATGACCGCCTGCGGGCGAAAAAAATGAATCCGAGCCGTTGGACAACTGGCCGCAACCTCGTAGAACGTCTGCTGGGGAAGGAATTGCTGGTGCTGGCTTGGGCAGTAGAACGGGCCAAACCGGAGGCGATCCCCAATGCCATTCGCAACTGGAGAGGGCTGCGTCCAGAAGAGCGCTGGTGGCTTTACACCATGACAGCAGCGGCGACAGGGGGTGTCGATCACGGGAATATCGGTTGGCGCAAAGCCCTGCGCTATGCCCTCACAGAAAATCCCTTGACGGAACTGAGTGTGCCCACTCCGGTCAAGCGCCCATACCAGCCAGCTTGTTCCGATAGCTTGCGTAGCGAAGCCGTAGAAGCCGATCAACTCAGCCTGTTATCCTGCTTGCAAGAAGATCCCTCGCCCTTTTGGGATAGTGAAGCAACCATTGGCACGACAAAGCTAAGAGATTAAGTTATACTAGATAAAACCGCCTATTTGGGAGAATGCAAATGATGACAGAACTGCTGGAGAAAGCGATTAGCAAGTTAAAAGCTCTACCCACAGAGGAGCAAAATGCAATTGCCAGCCTGATTCTTGATGAGCTAGAAGACGATCAGCGATGGGAAGAATCCTTTGCTTCTTCAGCGGATATGTTAGCAAAACTCGGTGCCGAGGCAATAGCCGAGTATCAAGCAGGCAAGACGGAAGAATTAAACCCCGAAACACTGTGAAATCTCGCACCACTGCCCAGTTTCGCAAGTTGTTTAACGCTCTTCCAGAGTCCATTCCAGATTTGGACAAGCTAGACTTACAAAGGACGCTGTCGCACTTGATTGCGCTCGATCACAGTAAACATCCCTTCCAGTACCAAGTTTTTATCGCCGATCAACTTTAGCAATTGCTGAGCTGGTTCTTCTGGCGTACTCGGCTGGTAACGAAAGTAAACCACAGATGCTCTTTCTCGGGAAGAATAACGAAAAATTAGTTCTCCATAATCCCGATCAAAAGTCAATATAATCCGCTTCTCTTGTGCAGCTCTAGCCAAGACCTCGAAATCTTTAGTACCTGGAGCTTCCTCTGAGAGCGATGCCACATCTAAGCCAGCATCTCGCAATAGACAGATACTTAAGCGTGGAAAATTTTCATTGACGAGAAATTGCATCAACTGACTTTATCTGAAAAACTGTAGAAGTTCATTTCACGCATACATTCTTGGATATAGCTAAACATAGCCCTAAGTGCTTCTGGAGTCAGCGTAGGGTAGTTTTCCAAAATCTGCTTTTCCGTCCAGCCTGCCGAAAATAGCCCCAAAATAAATTCCACCGATAGGCGACTTCCTCTGAAAACTGGCTTACCCAGGAGAATATCGGGATCCGAATGAATATAGTCTTCCCAGTTCACGGCTTAGGGCCCTAAGAGCTACCATGATCGATGGTATCGCCGGAGATCTCCCTTGTCCATTATCCCCCTTGCTTGGAAAGATAAGCCGAGTTTGATCGAGCGGCTCTTGCCTGCCCAAAAAATCAGCGCCGAAGCCCAAAAAGAACGCAAAGCAAATTTGGGACAAACCCTCACCGCCTTGGGAAGTTACTGGAAAGGGCGCAAACCCCTCATCCTCGCCAAAGCCTGTGTGTTGGGAGCATTATTGCCTGCCACCGATAACCCCGAAGCCGATCTGGAAATTTTTGAATTGCTGATGGGCATCGCCGACAGCAGTTTGGAACGGCGTTTGAAATCGCCACGGGACAAACTCAAATTGGCGCAACGCTCTTACCTGGAAAAACTGGAACTCTGCAAACGGCCGGAAGAATGCGACGATGCCACCCTCTACGGCCCCATCTGGGAACGGGTGAATGAACATTTGGGTACCGATGCCCACAGCTTTCCGGAATTGGTGGAGCAACTGGGGATCTTGCGGTTTGGCCATCGCCCGCGGGTGGGAGATACCTTCTGCGGCAGCGGCCAAATCCCCTTTGAAGCGGCCCGGCTGGGCTGCGATGTCTATGCCAGCGACCTCAACCCCATCGCCTGCATGCTCACCTGGGGCGCGCTGAACATCGTGGGAGCCGATGCCGCCACCCGCCAAGCAATCGAACAAGCCCAAAAAGAAGTGGCAGAAGCAGTGGATCGGGAAATTACCGCCCTGGGCATCGAACACGACGAACAGGGCAACCGCGCCAAAGCCTATTTGTATTGCTTAGAAACCCGTTGCCCCCATACGGGCTGGATGGTGCCAATGGCTCCCAGTTGGGTGATCAGCAAAACCCGCAATGTGGTGGCGAAGTTAATCCCCAATTACGACCAAAAACGCTTTGAAATTGAAATTGTCACGGGAGTGAGCGAAGCGGAAATGACCGCCGCCGCCAAAGGCACCGTGCAAAAGGGCGATTTGGTGTACGTGCTGGATGGGGAAGAATACCGCACGCCGATCAAAACCATTCGCGGCGATTACCGCCTGCCCGATGGCACCACCGGCAACAAACTGCGCCGCTGGGAAAAACACGACTTTATGCCCCGCCCGGACGATATTTTTCAAGAACGGCTGTATTGCATTCAGTGGATAACGGCGGAAACCTTGGGCCAAAGCCGCCAAGAAACCTTTTTTGCCAGCGTCACCCCCGCCGATTTGGCACGGGAACAAAAGGTGGAACAAATCGTGCGGGAAAACCTGGCCGCCTGGCAGGAAGCTGGCCTGGTACCCGATATGGCGATCGAACCGGGGGAAGAAACCACACGCCTCGTTCGCGAGCGGGGCTGGACGTATTGGCATCATTTGTTTAACCCACGGCAGATATTTTTACATCAGTTATTTCAATCAAGTTTATTAAACAAGAACTCAAGAACATTTTTATTATTTGGTTCAATTAGCGCTCTCGATTGGAATTCAAGATTATGTCATTGGCATACTAGCTGGGAAAAACCTGAAAACACATTCTATCAACAGGCATTGAATACTATGTATACTTATGCAATACGGACAACAGCTTTAGATAAAAACGCAAGATTTCCTTCTTATAAAAGGGATTTGCTGAATGGAGAAATAAAAGTTATTCATGCTCTGTCCGCCAACAACTGTAATGCTTTTAGTGATATTTTCATCACCGATCCACCGTATGCCGATGCGGTGCATTACCACGAAATCACCGAGTTTTTTATTGCGTGGTTGCGAAAGAATCCACCCAAAGAATTTGCCCATTGGGTGTGGGATAGTCGCAGAGCTTTAGCCATTCAGGGCAAGGGGGAAAAGTTTCGGCAGGACATGATTGCCGCCTATACTGCCTTGGCAAACCACATGCCCGACAACGGCTTGCAAATCGTGATGTTTACCCATCAGGATGCGGAAGTATGGTCGGATATGGCCAGCATCATGTGGGGATCCGGGCTGCAGGTTACCGCGGCTTGGTACATCGCTACGGAAACCACTTCCGAACTCAAAAAAGGCGGGTATGTGCAGGGTACGGTGTTGCTGGTGGCCCGCAAGCGCTTGCAAGATACTTCTGCCTATCGGGATGAGCTGGCGGAAGAGGTGCGGCAAGAAGTCGCCCGTCAAATTGAAACTATGGTGGGGCTAAATCAAAGCACCCAAGGCAAGGGGCGCACCGAAAACCTGTTTGAAGATGCCGATTTGCAAATGGCAGGTTATGCGGCAGCGTTGCGGGTATTGACGGGCTACCGGCGCATTGATGGACAGGATATGGTGGCAGCAGCCCTGCGCCCCCGACCCAAAGGCGAAAGAGATATCGTTCGGGAAATTATTGATTATGCCGTGCAGGTTGCCAATGAGCATCTTGTACCTGAAGGCATCGCGCAGGGGGTGTGGGAGGGGTGCTGTGGTGCAGAGCGCTTTTATCTGAAAATGATGGAACTGGAAGCGGTAGGGCTGAAGAAGCTGGACAACTACCAGAACTTTGCCAAGGCATTTCGAGTTGGCGACTATGGCGAATTGATGGCCTCTCAGCAGCCCAACAATGCCCGACTCAAAAATGCTCTAGACTTCAAGAAGAGCAGCTTTGAGGGCGAATTTGGCCGCTCAGCACTGCGAGCCGTTTTGTTTGCTCTCTACGAACTGCAGAAAGAGGCGGATAGCGATGAGGTGATGGAACACCTGCGGTCTTTGGTGCCCAACTACCACATGCGCCGGGATGATTTGATGGCTTTTTGTCAATACATCGCCCGCAAGCGAGAACACCGCTATCCAGAAGAGTCCTCAGCCGCCGGGATCTTGCTCGCCCTTATCAGAAATGAACGCTTGGGTTGAAGAAGAAGTTATAGGATTAACTCACTCACAAGTTGTATTGTCAGGGCTTCCTTCAAGCTCAGCATCTGAGTTAAAGTATTTCTCAACAATCGACTTTATTTGGTTAACATAAGCTATAGCCTTGTCCGCATTTTTTTGTTTGTAGTATTCCAAGGGGACAATATCTACAGCTCCATAAAAAGCCAACTCCCTATCTTTGCGCATCTCAAATGATATGTTTTCCAGCAAGGCTATTTCCTCGTCAGAAAGCTCTGGGAACCGTTCTCTATTTTCTGCTACTTGGCCACCAGGGTCATGGGTTTTGCCGTAGTTTATTCCCTTAATGATTAGGCAAGCTTTGATGAATAACTCAATGATTTCTTGGCACATCCGAACTACATCAGCGTAATCGCCAACCTCATAGAAGAATGACAACGCTTGGATGCGATAATTAGCCCTTTGATAGTAGTCTCTTGCTAATTTCTTTCTCATCGTTATTCACCCAATAGGGGATCCCCCGGCATACTTTATACGTAATTAAACTGTCACAGATGAGTTGATTGACTATATCCCTGATCTGCGTGATGCAGTTCTGCTTTTCATAGATGATGTGGTGGTTGGTAGCCACTTCATAAGTCAAGCTGGCTGGCCTGCATAGCTCTGTGGGCTTTAGCAAGATAAAGTTTATCTCCAAGCCAAGAAGTTTTTCTAGATCCCTGCAGGTAGGAAGCAGTAAGTCATCTCTGCTTCTGCAATCGGGTATATTCTCTGCAATTACTAATAAATCGAGGTCAGAGCCGTGAACCCATGAATTATTGGCGCGGGATCCATAGACAACAATAGCCCACAGATCCGAGCCAAAGACGGATTGAATTTTCTCTTGAATAAGCCGCGCTTGTGCTTCGGATATTCCTATGCTGCGCTTCTCTCTGCCCTGAAAGCCTGCAGACTCTTGTACGGTTGACATGGCTACCTTGCGCTGATCAGCTTATTCTGCAAAGACGCTGCTTGCGCCTTCGGCTGCTCATTTTAAGGCTAGAGTATTGTTACAATTTTACCCCAGCCCGCCATGTCCAGCACTTCTTTCCTACGCCGTTTCAGTTCCCGCCAGCAGCGGCTCAGCCATGTCTTTCTCAAAGATCGCCTGGCAAAGGCACGCACCTACAAGCGCATTGCTGGGTACTTTCGCTCTTCTATTTTTGAATTGGTGACTGAAGAGATTACACACATCGAGCAGGTGCAGATCGTCTGTAACAGCGACTTGGATCCCTGGGATATTGCCATCGGCAAAGCTTCCCGCCAGGCCAGAGAAATGGCGCTCAAAGAAAAATGGAACGAAGAGAAAGGAGAATTGATCACCAGCCTATTACAGCGCCCCCGCTACCGTCAACTTTACGAAATCCTCAAAAGCGGCAAAGTGGAAGTGCGAGTGGTGTCAGCCGCAGATGCCCCCTTTCTCCACGGCAAAGCAGGTGTTATTGAGGCAAGAGATGGCACCAAATCTGCTTTTATCGGCAGCCTCAACGAAACGCGGCAGGGATGGCAAGAGCATTACGAAATTGTCTGGGAAGACCAGTCGCCAGAAGGGGTTGCTTGGGTCGAAGCGGAGTTTCAGTACCTGTGGGAACGGAGTGTTCCTCTGCCAGAAGCGATTGTGGAAGAGGTGGGGCGATTATCTCGCAAGGTAGAGGTATTTCTTCAAGACTTGCAACCTGTCGATGTTCCTGGAGCCGCATTGGTGGAAGCCCCTCTCTATCGCCGGGGTGAGGTTCTCAAACCATGGCAGCAGTCGTTTGTGGAAATGTTCCTGGAACACCGAGAGCTGTATGGTGCAGTGCGACTCATTCTGGCAGATGAAGTGGGGCTGGGTAAAACCTTGTCTTTGGCGGTTGCGGCGATGGTGGCGTGCCTTTTGGAAGATGGGCCAGCCTTAATTCTTTGTCCGGCTACCCTCTGCCAGCAGTGGCAAGTGGAACTCAAAGATAAACTGGGCATTCCCTCTGCTGTGTGGCTCTCCAACCGCAAGGTATGGCAAGATGCCAATGGGCACATCATCAAAACCAAGGGTGCTGAAGGTATTGGCCGTTGCCCCTATCAAATTGGTATTGTTTCTACGGGTCTCATCTTTCACAATGCCCCCGAAGCCCAATGCCTTTTGGAACGACGCTTTGGCACGATTGTCCTGGATGAGGCCCACCGCGCCCGCTGTACCCGTGGTGTCACGGTAAGGGATCCCAAACCCAACAATCTCTTGGACTTTATAGGCAAGGCGGCCACCCAGTCCAAGCACGTCCTTTTGGGCACAGCCACCCCCATCCAAACCCATGTTGAGGAACTGTGGGATCTGCTGGGAGTGCTCAACAGCGGTGCCGAGCATGTGTTGGGACGACGGCATCAGCAGTTGTGGCAGCAGACGCAAAGGATCCTGCCCATCTTGACAGGACAACAAGCAGTGACCGACGAGCATTTTGCCTGGAATTTGCTCCGCAATCCTCTGCCGCCATCTGTTGAGGATCCCTTGTTTGACCACATCCGCAGCGATCTGAAGCTCTTCAAAGGTCAACACTTCACAGATAAGCCCCTGACGGAATTGGAGGACTTCACCCGCCAAGAACTGCGAGATGCCCTGGAAGAGCGCCAACAGGGGCTGACTTTTTTCCAGCGACACAACCCAATTCTGCGCCATACCGTATTGCGAAAACGCTCTACCTTGGAAGAATTGGGCTTGCTTGAGCGGATTGCCGTCGATATTTGGCCGAGCGAGGGAGAGCAATTGCCCATGTTCTGTGGGCTGGGTTTGCTCACTTCTCCCGAATTTGATGTGGCCTATGAAGCTGCCCAAGATTTTGCTAGGGCTTTGAGACAGCGTACCCAATCCGCTGGGTTTATGAAAAGCATCATGCAAAGCCGGATCTGCTCCAGTATTGCCAGCGGCCTATCTACGGCTCAGAAACTACTGGAAAAGCGGCGTTTTTTTGAGGAGGACGGAGAAGAAGATTGGCTGTTAGACAACCTTCCAGAGATTTTAGAGGCAGAATATGCCCATTTGGAGCGCATTGTTAGCGTCTTGAGCCAAAAGAGCACGGATCCCAAACTCGATGCCGTCCTCTATTTCCTACAGGAACGACACTGGCTGGACTTGGGATGCATCATTTTCAGCCAGTATTTTGATACCGCCCATTGGGTGGCCAACAACCTGAGCCAACGTCTGCCTCAAGAAAGTGTGGCTCTCTATGCAGGCGCCCACAAGTCGGGTTTGTTTTTTGCCGGAGAATGGCGGAGCGCAGAGCGGGAAGATATCAAGAGAGCCGTGCGAGAGCGTACCATTCGGCTGGTGGTGGCCACCGATGCTGCTTGTGAAGGTCTGAATCTCCAAACTTTGGGCACGCTGATCAACATTGATCTCCCTTGGAATCCTTCCCGCCTAGAGCAGCGCATCGGGCGGATCAAGCGCTTTGGTCAGACCCGCGACCGTGTGGACATGCTCAACCTGGTGTACCACGGTACCCACGACGAAAAGGTATACGAGGTGCTTTCTCAGCGGATGAAAGATCGCTACGACTTGTTCGGTTCTTTGCCCGATACTATCGAAGATGAGTGGATTGAGAATATCGAAACTCTGGAGGCCAAATTGCAGGAGTTTACAGAGCGCAAGAAACAGGCCAACGCTTTTGAGCTGCGCTACGCAAGCACAGTTGAACCCAAAGGTCCAAGATGGGAGACCTGCGAAAAGGTGTTGTCCCGTCGGGATATTGTGGAACGTCTTTCAGAAGGGTGGTAGCCATATATCAGCCAATTCGATATGCTTCTGCCAATGGGCTGGAAAAAGTTGCCTCTGACCACGAGTTAATACGGGCGGAAGTGCCTTGACCATGCTAGGCTCCAGCCCGAAAAATCTGCTCAGCCGTGAGGTTTAATTCAGGGAAAACTTTAGAGCGAATCCGGTCATTGCCCCGAAATAATTGCGCCTGATATTCCTCATTGACCAGTTGGAAAACCGAGATTGTGGGAACCTTCGGCTCGCCAATGTACCGACGACCCCCCAACGCTTGGTAGTCAACGATCCAGTATTCGGCAATACCTAACGTCTCGTAGTCACTCAGCTTATGCCAGTAGTCATCTCGCCAGTTGTTGCTGGTAATTTCAATGACAAGAGGAATAGAGGTTCCGTGGATGAGCGTCGAGGATTTCTGCCACAGGGGTTCTCTGGCCAAGGCGGTACGGTCAATCACCACCCCATCAGGAGCGTAGGCAGTATCGCCTTCCGGCGCCTTGATCAAGGTGTCCCGACCTAGAAAATAGTTGAGGTTGCACCTGCGGATTTCTAATGCCAATTCGATGGCAAGAAAACCACTGATTTCATCATGTTTC
>NZ_JANSIO010000072.1:0-4169 GCF_047462195.1 Synechococcus sp. R3-13
GGCTTCTTGAACTACTCGACGATGCCAGTCGGAGGGCAGATGAAATCGTTGAATGCGAGCCTGCATCAAGAGTCCCCACTTGCCCCGCGGCCCGGCAGCCGTCAGCAAGCCACCGTTGTTGGCATCTTCAATCCAAAAGTTCAATGCCTCGTCTGCATCCTCGGGCACAGCTTCCAGGCGAGCCCACAGGGGTTGAATGGAAGAAGGATAGGTGAGGGAATCGAACTCCGGCTTGAGGCCGTAGTGGTTGAGAACCTCCAGATCGCTTTCAAAGGTGCGCAGCAGCCGTTTGCGTTCTTGGAGATTGAGATAAGCTTCCTGCAGTCGCTCTTCCCCGTAGGCCACTCGCATCAGGGTGGGCACCGTCAGACGCTGTTGCCGCCCCATCCTCACTTTGAACAACAGCCACAGCAGCAGGCGCATGGCTCCTTCATGGTGTTGCCAATGGCTCATCACGGCCTGCAGCAGGGATAGGGGCAGGCTGCTGTACTGATAAAAGGCTTGCCCCTGGCGGCACCCTTGTCGATTGAGAAAGTACCGTGTCCATTCGCCGGGCTGAATCGCCCAAGTCAGGCCCACCAGATGGTTGCAGCCCTGCTCATCTTTTTGAAAGTGGCGATGCATCTTGAGCAGCCTCCACAGAGGGCCAGCCGGTACCGAAAACCCCTTCACCCGCCCCTGATCCGGCCAATCGATGGAGACTTGAATCCGACAGAGCTGCTCTATCCAGGTCATGAACAGGTGGAGACGGGTCATCTTGCTCAGATCTTTACGTTTATCCCAGCCCAAATAGGACTCCAATTGTGAGTCGGTGAAAACAAAGGATTCCTTCCAGGGGCTATCCAACCCGGCGGCATAGGCAGCAAAAATAAGATGCAAACAGGCAGTTCGCACATCGATCGGAGCACTTTGTAGGATCCCGTCCAAACATAGAGTTAGGGTCAGAGATCCCTGGTTGTGGCCAACAGATTTCTGATAGCAAACCTGGTTATCTCCCTGCTTTTGCAGATTGAGAGATTGAAATTGAGATAGGAAATTGCAGGCTTCCCAGACCACAATTGACGAAGCAAAAGCCTGGCTATGGCCGTTCAAAAATAGAGGTGGACTGCTGCGAATGCGGGCCGTGACCGTGCGGTTGCGCCCCTTCATGGCTTCATAAGGCTGCGGGGCAGAACCGGGACACAGGCTAACGCACTGAGGTTCTGGGAAGAAACCTTCGCAGTCATTGCACAACAGAGGATTAATCCAGTATTCCCCATCCTGGACAACGATAGCTTTTGTAGGACAGCTATCTACGCAAGCGTGGCAACCGATACAATCCCCTGAGATTTGATAAGCCATAGCCCTCGAACTCCATAGCGTTTCCCTGTAGCTCTCCTTTGTTCACGCCTGCTATCGCATCTGCAAAACCCTAAACCCGGCCATGGAGACCTTCCTCGCAAAGCCGTGGCAGCCCGGCGAGAGACCTTAGTTTAAGGTCTGTTTCCTAAGCTCAATTCGTGAACTGGATTGAACGATACCTCAAAAGATCCCCGGCAGGCCAGGGAGATTTGGTCTAGGGTGAACCTTCTGGAAAGCTTTGTTTTCTCTTAACTTCTAATGTTTGCAGTGAACTTTTGAGATGGCTTTGCAGGCTACTCCTCCCCCCTTGAGAGCCTTTTAGGGATCCGAACTGCAACAAGTGTCAGGCGAAACGCTCAATAACCAAGCCGACACAAGGTCGTCCGCCCACCCAATACGTCGATTCATCGGCAAGGTTGTGGCTTGGCTCTAGATGCCAACCCAAGGGATTGGGTTCTAGCTCCAGCGCCCGCACGATTTCTTCTGGGCTGAGCCCTGTGCAGAGTTGAATGTGTTGCAACTTGGGAAATGGCTTTTCCACAAGGCTAAGCTCTTCAGCAGCTTTAAGGATGGAGCCCAGGTGTAGCAAACAGGTGTTCATAGCTTTGCTCCCAAATCAAGATAGATTATGAAGAGATGTGCTTACCTTGAGTGTCTCTCATTGCAAGTTAAAAATTGGGTAAATAGACTACATTTTAGAAGGCTCTTGGCAAATTTAAGATTGTTTTCTTATTCGGTTCTTGGGGAGGCGCTAGGGTGCAACGGGGATCCATGCAAACCCAGATAGGTTTAGCCAAATAAGCAGGAAGGAAAAGTTGGCCATTGGGTAGGAGTAGGATCCACTCAGGATGACGTTGGATAACCTGGAGATAGGTGCCCACAGTGAGCCCCATTTGCTGCAATTGGGTGCAAACAGCTTCGGATCCGCGCAGTTGGTAGATGCGACCTTCTTCTCCAATCTTCATGAGTTGGAGAGGAGATATGGTTATTGAGATCTTAGGAACCGTGGACGGGGCCAACATACAGGGATCCCTAATCTTAGAAGAGGCCATTTGAGCCTTGCCCGAGTCCATTTGCGAGCAGCTTGGAAGCAGCGATCTATCAAACCAAGTAAGCTTCCTGGTGAGTGCGAATCGTACAATTGGAGCGAGGTTTAGCCACGCAGAGCAGCACAAATCCTTTGGCTATTTGCTCCTCATCCAGAAAGGTTTGCTCCGATTGATCGACTTCTCCTTCTACCACTTTGGCCACGCAAGAGGAACAACTACCGGAGCGGCAGGAAGAGGGCAAATCCACATCTTGATCCTCAGCCGCTTCTAGGATGGTTGAATCTTCATCTACTGAGATATAGGTGTCGAGCCGTCGTTTTGGGTTAACCAAGTGAACTGTGTAGGTAGCCATGATGAGATCTCCAGAGAGTTGACGAGGGGTAAACAAGGGAGCTTAGGCAGGGATCCCAGGGCTGCATTCGCCCCGCTCTCCCAAAGAGCTGCAGCCGGCACAGCCGCCGACAGCATCTGGACAACCGTAGTCTTGAAAGACTCGGAATAGCTTCTCCTGCTGCGGAGTAGAGGTGAGAAAGGTTTGGTACGCTTTTTCCAGCGCTTGCCGAGCTTGCTCCAATCGCTCTTCTTCGCTGCCCTGGAAACACTCCAGAGGGCCTAGATACTGAGCGAATTTGCGTAAGATATGCAGGCGATTCACGTTGACCACCCGCGGATCGTAGGGGAGCTCGAAAAAAGCGAAATAATCCTCGGCATTGACTAGGGCTTGGAAGTCTTTCCAACGGCGGTTGCGGTTCCAACTCATCGGCAGGTCTCCAGGGTTTTCAAGCGTTGTCTGAGGGTGTGCAGCCGGGCAAACAGGGCATAGGTGCGGGCTGCCAAGTCGGGGAGTCGCTCGAACCCGTCGGGTAGCCCCTCGGCCAGATCGTGCAGATCCATTTTCAGTTGGCCTGCTTTGCTGTTTAGTCGCTTGATCTCGGTGCGGAGCTGGTCGGCAGACAGGTGTTCGAAGGGCTCGAAATCCAGGCCGTTCACAACATTCTCAACGTCACTCTCATTCAACATGGGCAAGGCACTCCTAATTGCTGAAGAAAAAGAAGAAAAAATGGCTGCCGGGACGGAGACAAGCGGCTACAGTCGGCCCACCTCGGGGTAGATTCGGGCCAGTTGGATCCCTTTGTCGATAAGGGCAGTAGCTTTTTCAGTGAGCTGTTCGAGAGACTCGAAACCGAAGCGATGGGCGTCTCGCAGGGTGTTGACCACCAACAACAACCGCCCTGAGAAGACCAGCACCCAACCAAAGCCTTCGCTGTTGAGATCCAGCACCACCTGAGCTAGGAGGCCCGTTTCCTTTTCAATCAGGGCGGCAATGGCGCGGTAGTAGATGAGGATGCGGCTCCGCACTGCCGGATCCACCTCCCCTTCCAGGGATATTTGGCGCTTCTGGGCTTTGGTGACGACAAAGGGCTTGAGCAGCAACTCATCCCTCCAGGTGCGGTAGGTGCCGTAGGGATCCGCCGCCCGCAGCTGGCGGACGATCTCCTGCAGGATGGGGCTGGTCGAGGGGGAAAGAGGGGTAACCGTCATGGCTAAACCTCCGCAGGGGAAGTAGAGGGATTTGGGGCTTCGGCTTTGCGGGCGCGCTCGGCCAAGAGCACTTTGCGCAGCCAGGGGGGAGGGTTGTGCAGGGTGGTTACCAGGCGCTGCAACAAGCTCTCGATGGATTCTTCTTCCGACTGCACTTTGATGGGGGTGATGCGGCGGTTGATCAGGCGGGCGGCGGCACTGCTGCCAATGGCAGCCACGTAGATGAGGGTGACATCG
>NZ_JANSIO010000073.1:0-10904 GCF_047462195.1 Synechococcus sp. R3-13
TGGTGAAAGCCTTTCCCGTCAAAAAAAACGACAAAAAAACCGAAATGACCGCAATGCCGGTGGGAGCTTGAGAAACGTTGCTGCAAGCTTTGTCTCAACTGTCTTGGCCGTGGCGGCTGACCCTGGGCTATCTCTTCTTGATGTTGGTTCTGCCGCTGGCTGCCTTGATTGCCAAGTCCAGCAGCGTGGGCTGGGCGGAGTTTTGGCGGATCGCGACGGATCCCGTGGCCCTCTCCGCCTATGAAGTTACTTTTGTAACCGCGTTGCTGGCGGCTCTGATCAACGGCGTGATGGGCACCCTGACTGCCTGGGTGCTGGTGCGCTACGCCTTCCCCGGCAAAAAGCTTCTCGAGGGGTTGATCGATCTGCCGTTTGCTTTGCCCACCGCCGTGGCCGGCCTCACCCTGGCAACGGTTTACAGCAGCAACGGCTGGATTGGATCCCTTTTGGCCCCCTTGGGGATCCGCATCTCCTTTACCCGCTTGGGGGTGGGGGTGGCGATGCTGTTTATTTCTTTTCCCTTTGTGGTGCGGACGGTGCAGCCGGTGTTGCAGGAGCTGGAGAAAGATGTGGAAGAGGCAGCCTGGAGTTTGGGGGCTTCCCGCTTTCAGACCTTCCGACGGGTGGTGCTGCCCCAGATTCTGCCGGCAGTGCTCACCGGGGTGGCCCTGGGGTTTTCCCGCGCCGTTGGGGAATACGGCTCTGTGGTGATCATTGCTTCCAGCATTCCCTTTCGGGACTTGATTGCGGCGGTGCTGGTGATTCAGCGGCTGGAACAACACGACTATGCCGGGGCAACGGTGATCGGAACGGTGATGTTGGGGATCTCTTTCCTGTCGCTGGTGGTAATTAACCTTCTGCAAGCCTGGGGAAGTCGCCATGAAACCTGACGAGGTAGCAGGTGTCAAACCGAAGCCCTCAACATGGCTGTCGGGCCTGTTGATCGGGATCGTCGGGCTTTACATCGCGCTGCTGCTCGGGATCCCGGTGGTGAACATCTTCTATCAGGCGTTTCGAGAAGGGATCCCAGCCTTTCTCCATCGCCTGACAGAGCGGGAGTTGCTCAGTGCCCTGCGATTGACGGTGCTAACCGCCCTGGTCGTTGTGCCCCTCAATACCTTTTTCGGCCTCTGTGCTGCCTTGGCCATTGCTCATCGGCGTTTTCCGGGGCGGGCGCTGCTGCTGAGCCTGATCGATCTGCCCTTTTCCATTTCCCCGGTGGTGGCTGGCCTAATGCTGGTGCTCATCTTCGGGCGTCAGGGTTGGCTGGGATCCTGGAACTTGCGGGTTATCTTTGCATTTCCGGGCATTGTGTTGGCAACGGCTTTCATCACCCTTCCTTTTGTGGCGCGGGAAGTGTTGCCGGTGTTGGAGGAGGCAGGCACCGACCAGGAAGAAGCCGCCAAAACGCTGGGGGCGACCCCCTGGCAGATCTTCTGGAGAATCACCCTGCCCAACATCCGCTGGGGCCTTCTGTACGGCGTCATCTTGACCAATGCCCGCGCCATGGGGGAGTTCGGCGCTGTGGCTGTGGTTTCCGGCAACATCATTGGCCGCACCCAGACCTTGCCCCTGTTCGTGGAAGATGCCTACCGCAGTTATGCCACCGGCTCAGCCTATGCGGCGGCGGTGGTGCTCTCCTTGCTGGCGGTGGTAACCCTAGTGGCTAGGGAGTTCCTTGAGCGGGGATCCCATTCCCGCCGGATCTTTTGATCCGTCAGGGTGTGGATCAGACGGGCTCGGTGAGGATCTCCGGCAGACAAACCTTAGTGCCCCCCAGGCCGCAGTAGCCGCGCGGATTCTTGGCCAGATATTGCTGGTGGTAGTCTTCGGCGTAGTAAAACTCAGGCGCGTCTAAGATCTCGGTGGTGATCTGGCCGTAGCCGTGGGCGGTCAGGGCCTGCTGATAGAGATCGCGGGTTTTTTCCGCCAGCTCCCGCTGCGCCGGAGAATACACATAGATGCCGGAGCGGTATTGGGTGCCCACATCATTGCCTTGGCGCATCCCCTGGGTAGGGTCGTGATTTTCCCAAAACACCTTCAGCAGTTGGGCATAGCTGACCTGAGCTGGGTCGTAAACCACCCGCACCACCTCGTTGTGGCCAGTCAGGCCAGTACAGACCTCTTCGTAGGTGGGGTTGGGGGTAAACCCGCCAGCGTAGCCCACCGCTGTGCTGAACACCCCTGGCACCTGCCAAAACTTGCGCTCTGCCCCCCAGAAGCAGCCCATGCCGAACATGGCCAGCTCCATGCCCTCGGGAAAAGGCGGCTGCAGCGGATGGCCATTGACAAAATGCCGATTCACGATCACCATCGGCTCGGCCCGGCCCGGCAAGGCTTCTTCCGGTTTGGGCAGGGACAGTTTCTTGCCAAGTTTGCCAAAGCCAAAGAGCACCATAGGGACAGCCCGATACATTCGTTAACAGTTACCAGTCTAGCTCAGTTGGCTCCTCATGTGTTGGAAAAATCCTTGATCGGGTCAGCTCACCGATTCAAAAGCCCCCAGCCGCTTGGCCACTAGCAGATAGACGGTCATGATCCCCATCGGCACAACCGTGAAGGCTGCCGCCAAGGGAATGTTGCCAGAGGTGCCCTGAAAGGCGAGAACTGCCTGCCCGATAAAATAGCTGGAATTGCCCAGAGAATAAGGCACCACAAAATCTCCTAGCGTTAAGGAAAAGGTGAAGACCGACCCGGCCAGGATCCCTGGCAAGGCGAGGGGAAGAGTAACATGGCGGAACGTTTGCCAACCCTGAGCTCCCAAATCTGCAGAAGCCTCAATTAAGCTATCGGGCACTCGCTCCAAAGCCGCCTGGATCGGCAGAATCATATAGGGCAGCCAAACATAGAGAAACACCAAGAAAATACCCAAGTTGGATACAGCCAGCGATGGCCCACCGATCCCGGGCAACTGCAAAATCTTTTCCACCCAGCCCTGTAGGCCCACATGGGTGAGTAGATAGGTAAGGATCCCTTCTTTGGCCAGGATCAACTTCCAGGCATAAACCCGAACCAAATAACTAGACCAAAGCGGTAGGAGCACCAACAAATACAAAAAGCCCTTCCAGCGAGGAGAGGCCAGTCTGACCATGGTATAAGCCAGAGGAAAAGCCAACACAATGGCAGCCAAAGTGACTGCCAAAGCCATAGTCAAGCTGCGGACAAAGATATCCACGCTGGCAGGAGTGAGCAGCTCTCGATAGGCGGCCAAAGTAAACTTTCTCAGGATCAGGCCGGTAAAGGGATCCAGATGATAAAAACTTTGCAGCAGCAGCGCCAGCAGCGGCCCCAAGTAAAAGACCAGTAACCAAATGAGAGGTGGCCCCAACAGAATGGCAAGGATGAGCGTCGGGTGATGATAGAGGAATCCAAACAGATCGGGTTTATCGGTTATCTGAGTTGTTTTGGCCATGGCCAGGCAGGCATGAAGATCAGCTTTTCATTCCCTCTTTTTGGTGTTATTGGAATTGTAGGTCGACGAGCCAATAGAATTCAACAGAATTGGGATTGAGAAAGTGCGAACAGGCAAGAGGGATTGGCTTGTCTACACCTGCCGGCGGGTATCCTTTGAGGGAAAACGGCAATCAGAAGATGCCGGTATGGTCATTTCGACTCAAACTAGGACACTGCACCCACACCTAAAACATTGGTCGCGTCGTCGCGTCAGCGCTGCGGAGCAATAATGCATGGGGCCATAAGGCTTTTCTCGTATAGCCCAGGTATCTCACTCTAGCCTAAACGACCATATCTTGCTTGGCGGGAAGTGGAGGGCCATCGTAGACAGGGATCCTTTGAACCTTTTGGGGGCATTGGGAGTCAGACAAAGCAAGGTTGAGAACAAGGGAGCGTCCTCTCGTGCAGGCGGCAAAGGATACATCCGATTGGGAGCTGATCCAGCGCTGCCTCAACGGCAACAGCCAGAGCTTTCGCCAACTCTACCGCAAATACCAGCAGTCGGTACGGAATATCCTCTATCCCTTGTGTGGAGCCGATCTTTTGGATGACCTGGTACAGGAAGTGTTTATTCGTGCCTGGAAAGGGTTGCCTCGGTTTCGCGGCTCGGCCCAGTTTTCCACTTGGCTGTATCGCATCTGCTGGAATGTGGCCTCAGATCAGCGACGGCGCTGCGCCCGGCAACGCTCCCAAATCCAAAACCTGGCCCTCGGATCGGATGTCGCTCACCCTGGCCCCGACTTGATGCACCTGTACTACCAACAGGCTTTACAGCGAGGCATGGCTCAGCTTAGCCCTGAACACAGAATGTTTCTGATTCTGCACGACCTAGAAGATCTGCCCCAGAAAGAAATCGCCGAGATTTTAGGGATCCCGGTGGGAACGGTGAAGTCCCGGCTGTTTCACGCCCGTGCCACCATCCGTCAACACCTACTTCAGGAGGGCATTACCCCATGAGTGAGCACCCCAACCCCCTAGCAGACGAGCGGCTGCGCCACTTTTTGCGTCAATATCGCCCCCTCCCTCCCCCTGCGGCCTCTGGGCTGGAGGAGCAGATCCTTCAAGTTGTGGCGACTCATCCACTTCATGGCCGGCTCAAGCACCCTTGGCGTTGGGTTGGCATCTCCCTTTTGGCGGGCGCTTTGCTGGGCTGGATTGGCTATCAGCGCTGGCAGGTACAGGTGGTGGCCCAGGAGACCGAAGCCCTAGAAAGTTTTTTGGTGAGCACTTGGGGAAGCTTGCTGAGCCCAGAGGGAACAGAAACCGAAACTTGGTGGATAGAACGCGATCCAGAGGGATCCTAAATCCATCAGCCTCACGAATATCCCCCTTCATTGACCATTACACCGCTGAGACTTCTGAGACCTTGGTCAGATTCTTGGTCAGATTCTTAGAAAAAGCCTGCAAAGAACCATGAGAAATGCTTGGATTTGGATCCCCATTTTGCCACTCTACCTGGGATCCCTGGGTGAACCGGTGATGGGCCAACCCCGCCCCCTGCGAATGATGGATTTGCGCCGCCCCTTTGCTCGCAATTTGCGGGAGCTGAACCTCTCCGACGAGCAGTTGCGGCAATTGCAGCAGATCCGCCACCGCAAACAGGAAGAGTTGTTGGAGCGCATTTTGGAGTGGAGGGCAGCCCGCGGTCGATTGCGGGAGTTGCTGGTCGGCGATGCCCCTGAGTCAGAAGTGGCAGCTCAATTTCAGCGGGTACAACAGCTAAGCCAAGAAGTAAATGCCAAACGTTTTGAGGCAGTTCTGGAAATGCGACAGGTCCTCAGCTCAGAACAGCGGCAACACCTGCTGAAAATTCTCGAAGAGGCCGCTCCATTTTAATTGGATGGCTGGTTGGTATGAGCTGTTATGGTCATTTAAACAGGAATGAAACATTTCCGCCTGGCTCCCCTCTTCCTCTGAGAGAAGGGGTGAAGGCAGTGGCAGGGAGCGTTTGGGGAGTGTCTCAACCTAGCTTGAAATGACTATAACAAGGCGCTTAAATATCCAGGGCAACAATGACAGGGGCATGATCGCTGGGTTTTTCGGCCCGCCGTGGCTCAACATCGATCCAGCAAGCGGTGGCTTTCTCCTGTAGCTCACGAGACAGATAATGATGATCAATGCGCCAGCCGCGATTCCTTTGAAACCCCCCCGAGCGATAGTCCCACCAGCTAAAATGGCCGGGATCTGGGGTGAACCTGCGAAACGCATCTTCAAACCCTAAAGCCAGGATCTCCCGCAGGGCTTGTCGCTCCGGTTCGGAAGCCATGATTTCTCCGGCTTTTTGGGGATCATAAATATCCCGATCTTCCAGGGCAATGTTAAAGTCCCCGCAGAGCAAGATGGGATCCCCTTGGCTCAGGGCAACGGCGAGGTAATCCTTCAGTGTGGCCAGCCAACGCAATTTGTAGGCATATTTTTCCGATCCCACCTCAGCACCGTTGGGCACATAAAGGTTGAGGATACGGATCCCGCGGTAGATGGCGCTCATCAGCCGCTTTTGCTTGTCCAAATCTGCCGCCGAAGGCAGCAGCGCACCAAACCCCCGTTCTACTTTTTCCGGGGGATCCCGGCTGATCAGAGCCACACCGTTGTAGGACTTTTGCCCGTAGACCTCCACATGAAAGCCCCGCTCCTGAAAGGCCGCCCGGGGAAAGTCTTCATCCACCACCTTAGTCTCCTGCAGGCAGAGCACATCCAGGGATCCCTGGCTGTCCAGCCAAGCCAAAACCTGAGGCAGCCGGGTGCGAATGGAGTTGACATTCCAGGTGGCCACTTGCATGAGGGATCCCGCTCACTCCACCAAGGCTCTTCCTCGGATTTGGGCCAGCCGCTCCGCATCCAGTACCTCACCCTCAGTGTAGTAGCCGGCAGCTTTTTTGGCCTCGATCTCCACACGGGCATCCGCCGGGATCAGCTCTTCTGGGATGGGCACCCGCTGCAGAACCTCAATGCCGGAGTTGGTGATGGCTCGATACTTGAGGTCGCTCATGGAAATCAGGCGATCGATTCGGGTTATGCCCAGCCAATGGAGCACATCCGGCATCAACTCCTGAAAGCGGATGTCTTGCACCCCTGCCACACACTCGGTACGGGTGAAGTAGGCATCGGCCCGATCCCCTCCTTCCTGGCGCTTGCGGGCGTTGTAGACCAAAAATTTGGTCACCTCCCCCAAGGCGCGGCCTTCTTTGCGCAGGTACACGATCACCCCGGCTCCACCGGCTTGGGCCGTCTTAACGCATTCTTCAATGCCATGCACCAGATAGGGGCGGCAGGTGCAAATATCCGAGCCAAACACATCGGAACCATTGCATTCGTCGTGAACCCGCACCGCCAGGGGCAAGGCCGGGTCGGTGATGGCGGCCACTTGCCCGATGATGTACACCGTCTGGCCACCGATGGGCGGCAAAAACACCGATAGGTCTGGGCGAGTCACCAATTCTGGAAACATGCCTCCCGTCTGCTCGAAGAGGGTGCGGCGCAGCAGGCTTTCGCTCACCTGCAATCGTTTGGCGATCCCCGGCAGGTACCAGACCGGCTCGATTGCGGCTTTGGTGACCACCAGGCTGCCATTGTCTTTGAGGATCCGGCCATCCACCCGCAACCGCCCTTTGTTGACCGCCTCCTGCAGTTCGGGCATGTGGATGTGGGCCTGAGTAATGGCAATAGTAGGGCGAATATCGTAGCCCTGGGCATAGAGAGGGGCAAAGACTTCTCCCACAACTGCTCCCCAGGGATCCAAAGACACAATCCGGTCTGGATCTCCCCAGCTTGGGTGAGGGCCAATCGACACCACCGGGGCAGTATGGGTTAAATCGGCGCGGTGATCCGCCTGCAAAGAGCCACTGGCCACAGCCAATGCCCGATAGACAGCGTAGGCTCCCGCATGGGTGCCGATGACATTGCGATGGGCAAGATTGGTCAGGCTACCCACCACCGGCCCCCGCTGCAGTGGATCCAAGGATCCCCAGCGAATCGGCTGGGCTTGCGTCCCATAAGGGGAGGGATGGGAGGTGAGAACAATGTGATGAGGACGGGAGGAAGGTTCGCTCATGGTCCTCAAGTGCTTGGAAAACTAAGAATCTGGAGAAAACAGAATTATAGGCGATCCCCAGCCGTTTCAAGAGAGCTTGCCCCTTCTTTTGGGGTGCTTAGACAACGATTTTGGCCAAACCCAAGGGTCGGATCCCTGTCGGCGAAACCTCGACCCGATAGGGCAACATCTCCACTCCGGCTTGCAGGGCCTCACGAAACAGACGGGCATAGCGGGGATCCCGTTCTTCGCCGGGGGCAAACTCGGTGCAATCGGCGCGATTGATCCAGTACAGCAGCAGAGCCCGCTGCCCCTGTTGGCGGATCTGGATCAGATCTTCCAAGTGTTTTTGGCCGCGGGTGGTCACCGTATCGGGAAACAGCGCGCGGGATCCCACAGCCCAGGTGGTATTCTTCACCTCCAAATAGGCCGAGCCAGAGTCTCCTGTCAGCAGAAAGTCGATTTTGCTCCTGCCGCAGGTCACCTCCCGTTGCCGGCGAGAAAACCCTGCCAATTGAGGAAACCACCCTCGCTCCAGCCCCCAGTCCACCAGGCGATTGGGCAAGCTGGTGTTGATCCCCACCCATACTCCATCCACCTGGATCATCTCCCAGGTGTAGGCCAGTTTCCGTTTCGGCTCTGGGTGATGGGAGAGGTACACAGGTGCCCCCACCTGACAGACCCCACTCATCGGCCCTGTGTTGGGGCAATGGGCGATGATCTGTTGCCCGTTTTCCAGCTCCACATCGGCCAAAAACCGCTTGTAGCGGCTGCGCAGCACCCCTCTGTGCAAGGGGCTCGAAAAGCGGTAAGGTACCGGCCCATCCCTGCACTCCATCCCCAAAGCCTCTCCTTTCGTAGGTATTTTTCTTTAGGATTTTGGAAATCTTCTCCGGGGATCGTCTCTCCTGCGCTAGGGTGAATCATGTGTCCCAAGGCTTGGGGCAGCCTTTTACGGCTTTTTCCGACTTCATGGGAATTCTGCAGATCACTTTGGGAAGCAGTAAGATCCCTATCGCACAAGAGAGGCGTCTGCATTAGCTGTAGTCAGTGCTGCCGGAAAGAGCTGTATTGGCGATTAAACCCATTTAACACCTCTTTTTTCTGCCCTTTTGTCAAAACTTGGAGAAGAAAACCCGAATGCTGCGTCTTGATCCTGATCCCGGCTTTCAGCCTGCGGATCCCTTGCAGGACAACCGTGGGCGTGTGGCCATATTCATCGACGGATCCAATCTGTTCTATGCCGCTCTGCAACTGGGCATTGAGATCGACTACACCCGCCTGCTGAAGACGCTGAGTGGTCGGTCGCCCCTTTTGCGCTCTTTTTTCTACACCGGCGTCGATCGCAACAACGAAAAGCAGCAGGGGTTTTTGCTCTGGATGCGCCGCAATGGCTACCGCGTGGTTACCAAAGAGCTAACCCAGTTGCCCGATGGATCCAAGAGAGCCAACCTGGATGTGGAAATTGCCGTGGATATGCTGTCGCTGGTGCGCTGGTATGAGACGGCTGTGCTGGTGAGCGGTGATGGGGACTTGGCCTACGCGGTCAATGCCGTCAGCTACCAAGGGGCGCGAGTGGAGGTGGTTAGCCTGCGTTCCATGACCAGCGATCAACTGATCAACTTGGCGGATCGCTACATCGACCTGGAATCCATCAAAGACCAAATCAAGAAGACCAACCGTCCCTCCTCCGCCTACCTGTACCGACCGGGGTTCACCGCCGATGAGGAGGACGAGGGATAACTTTCCCTCCCCCACAGGGAGAAGGGAAAGCAGAGCAACGGGGGGCTTACTGGGCTTTCCAATTTGAAGGGATCCCTTGCAGCAGGTAAACTGGGTTCAGGGGGGCAAAGCGGGTGCCCTCGGCCAGGACGGCAGAGCGGGAGATCTGAACGTGATCTACTCGAACTTGCCAGCCCCGAGAACGCAGCCATTGCAGGGCTTCACTGCAGGTTTCTAGGGTAGCGAAGTTGGCCACTAAGATCCCTCCAGGCCGCAGGCGGGCTTCCACCACCGGCAGCAGGTCGCGGATCCCTTTGCCGCCGCCGCCCAGCACCACCCGATCCGGATCTGGCAGGTCGGCCAACACTTGGGGGGCTGCCCCCGGGATCACCTGCAGGTTCTCCAGTCCAAAGCGTTGCCGGTTGCGCCGAATCAGACAGATGCCCATGGCGTTGCGCTCGACAGCATAGACCTGGAGCCGAGAAGAGAGGCGGGCTATTTCGATGGCCACCGAGCCGGTGCCGGCACCGATATCCCACACCACGCCCTCTTGGGGGAGCTGCAGGGATCCCAAGGTGAGCAGGCGGATGGGCTGCTTGGTGATCAAGCCGGGCTGGTCGGGAAAGGTGTAGAACTGGTCGTCCGGGATCCCGACCAAAGGCCAGCGATGGGGATCTGGCTCCGGCTCTACTCGTCGCAGCACCACAACGTTGGGGCTGGGGAAAACGGCGTCTTCCCCTTCTTGGAGGGGCACGACCTGTTCTTGAGGGGATCCCAGTTGACTACAGACCCAGGCTTGGTAACGCACCGGCAGCCGCAGGTCGGCAATGAACTGGGCCAAGACGGTCGGTGTATGCTCCGGATCGGTGAGCACCACGATCACAGGGGATCCCTGCTTGAGAACTGCTTCCAACCGCTCCACTCCCCGCCCGTGCAGGCTGAGGATGGTCGCCTCCTGCCAGGGGATCTGCAGGCGGTTCAGGGCCAGCTGCACCGAGCTCACCTGCGGATAGAAGGCCAACCGCTCCGCTGGGAAATACTCCGTCAACAGCCGCCCGATCCCGAAAAAAAGCGGATCCCCGCTGGCCAACAAAACTAGGGATCCCTGAGCCATCTCCTGCTGCAAAAGCGGGATCCAACTTTCCACCGGCCCGGTGAGCGGGATCTTGCGGGCCGGATGATCGGCAAAGTGCCGGAGCAGATGAGGGGCTCCTGCCAAAACCCTGGCTTGGGAAAGGGGGGGGATCCCCCAGGAAGCCACAGAGCCATCCCCCGCTACCCCTACGACCGCAAGCTGAGGTGACCGCCCAGGTGCTGCCGTAGCCATTTAACGTTCGACAGGTGGGTGGTATTGGCGCATGTGATTGAGAAAATCCAGTCGCAGCTCCGCCACTTCCCGTTGCATTTCCCGCATCTCCCGAATAAAGCTGAGTTGAGCCTCGATCAGGCGGCCATCGCGCTCCCGAAATTGCTCCATCATCATGGCTTGCGCTTCCCTCAGTTCGGCAAACCCAGCCTGCATATCTCGGCGGCACTCCTGTATGGCCACCTCCAGCTCGTCTCCCCGCTCTTCGTTCTGTCGAATCCGCTCCTGGTTCTGTTGGATCAACGCCCTGATCTCCTGGATTTCGGTCTGGAGTTGGGCTTCCATAGCCTGCCGCTCGGCCCGCATTTCGGCCATCTGGGCCTCAAAGCGCTC
>NZ_JANSIO010000074.1:0-3910 GCF_047462195.1 Synechococcus sp. R3-13
CGCTGCTGCTGACGCATCCACCGGTTCAGCTCTGCCAGAGAGATGGCACAGAGGTTGTTGAGACCCAGACCCTGAATTCGCCCCACCAAAGGCCGGTCGTTGCTGACCAAAACCACCAGCGTTCCCGGCTGCTGCTGGGCCAGGGCATAGGCGCATTCGGCAATCGCTTCTTCCAAACGTACCCTCATGGACTGATCGCCGGCACCAGCACCACCCACCAGGGCACGGGCTTCTGAGACGGCAAACCCTAGACTGGGCCAGTGGCGCAAAAACTCGCGGGCTGTCGATTCTTCTTGGGGATCAATAGCCTGCCGGCTCAGGCGTTCTAGCTCGGCCATCACTGCCTGCGGCAGCACACACACCCCAAATCGAGCCCACTCTTGCCATAGAGCCAGACGACCGGCCAGGATCACCGGGCTATCGAAGATGAGGAGAGGCGGGATCTCGGCCATGGGATGCGCCAGCGTTGGACTTAACCTCAATTGTGCAGCTTCCCCGAAGACTTGGGTAGCAGGGATCCCTCTGCCAGGCAGAGGCGGATGGCCAGTGGGTAGAGGCGGTGCTCCTGGGTCTGGATGCGCCGGTAAAGGGATTCCACAGTATCTTCGGGCAGAACCGGCACGGCTGCTTGGGCCACGATGGGGCCACTGTCCATTTCCAAGGTGACCCGATGAACGGTGCAGCCGGCAATTTTCACACCGCACTTCAGGGCTTGTTCAACGGCACGCAGGCCCTTGAAACTGGGCAGCAGGCTGGGATGCAGGTTCAAGACGCGATCCGGGTAGGCGGACAACAACACCTGGGTAACCAGGCGCATCCACCCGGCCATGATCACCCATTCCACGTGATGCTGCCAGAGCACCTGGACAATGGCGGCGTCCAGATCTTCGCGACAGGGGTAGTCTCGGTGGTCGAGCAAGACGCAAGGGATCCCTCGCTTTTGGGCCCGCTGCCGCACGTAGGCTTTGGGATTGTTGGTGATGACCACAGCAATCTGGGCCTGCAGTTCCCCAGCCTCAATGGCTTGGGCAATAGCTTCGAAATTGCTGCCATTGCCGGAAGCCAAAATGCCAAGGATCCCCGGTTGAGAGGGCACTGGGATCCCGTCGGGATCCGGCCAGAGTAAGCTGGGCGAGTTCATGAGCGTTTGGTGGGAAAGTCTGCAGCCCCGCTATTATGAACTATCCCACCGCAAGGGCGATCCCCAGGAGCAAGAGCAAGATGACCCCTGAGCAGGAAAGCTTGTCGATTCAAACCGCAGCCAGCTTGTCCCAAGGTTTGGAAGCTTTGAACCGAGTTGTTCAGAATCACGAGGTGTTGATTGCCGAAATTCGAGAAGGTCAAGCAATGCTGGGCCAGTATTTTCGAGAAGCCCTAGACCGCTTTGACGAGCGCACCCGCGCCATTGAGCGTAGACCCAGCCGATCCCAACAATTGAGGCCGGATCTTATGGACTCCGTCCCGCTGTCGCCGGCAACCACCTGATCTAGAGTGGGAAAGCATGGGCAGTGGGTGTGAGAGCATGGCTCCTTTGCAACGACGACGCCGGCGGTTTTGGATCTGGAGCATGGTAGTCATCCTGTCCGGGTTTATGGGATCCCTGCTGGCGGGATCAGCGCAGAACCTGGGAGCACAAGCCCAGCAGGGCCTGACTCAAGCCCAACTGGAGCAAGCTCAATATGTGCGCAGTTGTGGCAGTTGCCATGTGGCGTTGCCCGCCCAAGTGTTGCCCACTGAAACCTGGCGACGGCTGCTGCAGGATCCCAACCACTATGGCCAGCAGATCCAGCCCCTGAGCGGTGTGGCTTTACAACTGGCCTGGGGCTATTTGCGGCCCAACTCCCGGCCCCTGCGACAAGGGGAACAGGTGCCCTATCGCTTGGCAGATTCCCGCTATTTCCGCGCTTTGCATCTGCAAGTGGAGTTTCCCACTCCTGTGCGGGTGAGCGGCTGTGTGGATTGCCACCCCAGGGCTAATGGGGGAGACTTTGCCAGTCTCTCTCCAGAATGGCAATCTTGAGGAGCGCAACTGAGGCGATGCAGGTGGATCTGGCCACCATTCTGGCAGGCTATGCCCAAGGCTACTTCCTGATGGCCGACGAAGAGACGGGATCCCTGGCCTGGTACGGCACCGACCGGCACGCGGTGATCCCCCTCGATGAGCGATTCCACTGCCCCCGTTCATTGCGGCCCTTGGTGCGCAGCAATCGCTTTCAGGTGCGGCTGAACTGTGCTTTTGAGCAGGTGGTAGAGGGCTGTGCCGCTCGTCCCCAAACCTGGATCAGCCCTGAGCTGAAGCAGATTTACGCAGCTCTGCGCCAGGCCGGCTTTGCCCACAGCTTTGAAACCTGGCAGGGAGAGACCTTGGCAGGCGGGATCCTGGGTATTGCCCTTGGGGCGGCATTTATCGGCGAGTCCATGTTCTACCGCATTCCCAACGGCTCGAAGGTGGCCCTGGTGAAGTTGGTGGAGCACTTGCGAGAGCGGGGCTTTCGCCTCTTCGACGCTCAGTTGATGAACCCGCATCTGGCCCGTTTCGGCGCCTTTCTCATGGATGGACAAGAGTACCTGAAGCTATTGCAGCAGTGCCTGGGGATCCCTTGTCGGTTCGATTAGACCTGTGATGCTCAAAGCGACAGGCTTCCCAATAGCTGCTGTTAGATCATTGCAGCGGCTCTTGGTGGGAAACTTGGTGGAAAATGAGGGAGGACTCCACTCTGCTGCTGTGAGCGAATACATCCCGTGGTGGGCCAGCACATGGGATCCGCTCTGTTCCCGTCAGTGGCAGATGAGACTGGCTCGCAAACACCGTTCGTTGCCGTCTGTGCTCTTCTGCGCTCAGAACGAAGAACTATTATGCTCAGACCAAAGAACCATTAGATTAGATGGGCATTGTTATAAGGTGAGAGGAGTTCTCTACTGCTGTTGAGATTGTCATGAGCCAAAAGCTTCTGTTCGTCTGTCTGGGCAACATCTGTCGTTCTCCCACCGCTGAAGGCATCACCAATCACCTTTTGCGCAGCAGCGGCCTTTCGGAAGCGATTCTCTGCGACTCAGCAGGTACGGCAGCCTATCACATCGGCAGCCCCCCAGATCGGCGCATGCAACAAGCAGCCCGATGCTATGGCCTAGAGCTACAAGGCAAGGCCCGCCAGATTCGACCTGCCGACCTGCGCGAGTTCGACCTGATCCTGGCCATGGATCGACAAAATTACCGCGACATTCTCAGCTTGGATCCCCAGGGAAAATATGCCGAGAAAGTGCGCTTGATGTGCAGCTATTGCCGCTCCCATTCTGATGAGGAAGTTCCGGATCCCTACTACGGGGGTGAGGCCGGATTCCATTATGTAATCGAGCTGCTCTGGGATGCCTGTAGCGGCTTGCTGGAATCCCTGGTTCCCGGGATCCAATGCCCGCCGTTGCCCCCCCGTGCTTGAGAGATTATTCGTCAGATCTGTATTCTTGATGAAACTTGATGAAACTTGACAGATAAGTCTGGACAACGGGATCCCTTTTGGCTAACTTTGTGGGCGGGATCAGAGTAGCTCCTGAACAGCTTTGGAAAGTTGGTTTTCTTGCGGTTTGGCCTTATAGCTGTATAGATTCGAGGGTTGTCTCTGACACCAAAGAGACGCTGGAGACAAGTGAGTTGACATTCGCAAATATCAAAAAAATATGTGGGAGGGTCACGATGGATGAGCTTTTACCAGGGCTGATTGCCGTTGCCCTTTACGCCTTCTTTAGCTACACCTTAATGGTGATTGGAGAGAAGCTAAACGTGCCGAATGCTTGGTTAGCTTGGATCCCGATTGCTAACATCTGGGTGATGTGTCGAGCTGCTGGTAAACCCGGCTGGTGGGTGATCCTCTTCTTCATTCCCCTAGGTCGTGTTGATCTTATGTTAGGATAG
>NZ_JANSIO010000075.1:0-6979 GCF_047462195.1 Synechococcus sp. R3-13
CTATCCTAACATAAGATCAACACGACCTAGGGCACGGGTGAAAAGCGCTTGGAATCGGGGGAATAGCGCCAAGAAATGCCCTCGGGATCCCGGCTGCGGCTCCACTCCGGAAACCCGGTTTTGAATTTCCAGTAGGTAATGGCGGAAACCACCACCCCCAACCGTTCCGCCAACTGAGTCTGGTTGAGGGGGCGCAGCGGTGCCCGTGGCGCCGTAACGGCGGTGGGGCTGGGTGTGGGGGCAGAGCCTGCCGACTCTTGGGGGGCCGTGGCTGCAGGGGTGGGTGCTTCCTCCTCCAACCGGTGACCAGGGCTGGGCTCCTGGGGACGCAGCAGGCTGAACTGGCTCAACAGGCCAACATTTTCCAGGTTTAAAAGATTTTCCAGGTTAGAGGTTTGGTGGATCAGCTCCAGCTCACGGCGAAACTCATCCTCCAGCACCTGCAGATAGTGCTCCCGCTTCTGCTCCGACTCGGCATCTTTGAGCAGCCCCAAGGCAAAGCTGAGGTTCGAGAGGGGCTCGCTCAGATCCTGCAAGAATTTCTTGAACAGAGTGCCCTTCACGTCCGTGAACTGCTGCAACTGCTGCAGTTTTTGCCGCAGCTCCTCGATTCTTTTCTCTTCCAGCTTGCGGTTCTCAAGGCTCTGGCGGTGGTTGTGCAGGGCAATTTCAATGGTGGTGTAGAGTTCCCGCTCTTTGAAAGGCTTGATGATGTAGCCGAAGGGCCGGGTCTCCTTGACGCGGGAGAGGGTGTCTTCGTCGGCGTAGGCCGTCAGATGCACCACCGGAATGTTGAAGCGCTCGGTGATCCGCTTGGCGGCTTCTATGCCATCGATATCGCCTTTTAAGACGATATCCATCAAGACCAAGTCCACCGGCATCTCTTCCAGCCTTCGGATCGCTTCTTCCCCGGAAGAAGCAATGGCGGGCACAGCGTAGCCAAATTTTTTCAGAACGTTGGCAATGTCCTTGGCGATGATCTTCTCGTCTTCGACGACCAGGATACTGCCTTTGACAAGGGGTGGAACTCTCTTCAAGGCTCGCTCCTCGGAAAGGTAATGATGAAAGTAGTACCCGATTTGCTCCTCAATTGTATCTTGCCCTGTAGCTGATCGGTGAGGGTTGCAACCAGTTGTAAACCCAGAGATTGAGTTTCCTTGAAGTCAAAGTTCGGGGGCAAGCCAATGCCATTGTCGGAGACTCGCAACTGAGTATATTTGCGGGTTTGGCTGAAACAAACCTCTATCTCTCCACTGCGGCCCTTCGGGAAGGCATACTTGAGGCTGTTGGTCACCAACTCGTTGATGATCAGGCCACACAAGACCGCATCGTCCAGGTTGAGGCGGATCCCTTCGGCGCGGATGTTGGCGCGAATGCTCTCGGGGTTTACCCCGTAAGAGTGAAAGAGGTTGGAGATCAAATTGTGTAGGTACTGCTTGAGATCCACAGCGGCCAGATTGTTGGATTGGTACAAACCTTCGTGGATCAAAGACATGGCTTGAATACGGCTGCCGGCATCCTTAAAAACGCGGGCGTACTTGCGGCTTTTGATCTGGTCAGCTTGGAGCCGCAGCAGGCTGGAGATGATTTGCAGGTTGTTTTTGACGCGGTGGTGAATCTCCCGCAGCAGGACTTCTTTTTCCTGAAGGGCAGCTTGGATCTGCAGCTTTGCCCGTTTTTCTTCGGTAATGTCTTCGCAAATGCCGATGATGAAGAGGTTTTTGCCCTCGGGATCCCGGACTGCAGAGACTGCCAGGCGGCACCAAACCACCTTTCCGCTGCGGTGGATGTAGCGTTTTTCCAGGTGGTAGCGATCCCGTTGGCCGTTCAAAACCTCCTGGAAAAGGCGCCAATCTTCCTGAATGTCCTCGGGATGGGTGAGGTCGCAGAAGCTCATGTGGGTCAGTTCGGCAGCGCTATAGCCCAAGATCTCTTCCAGAGCGGGGTTCACTTTTAGGTAATGGCCCCGATGATCGACGATGGAAATGCCCAGGGCTGATTGCTGGAAGATGCCCCGTAAACTCAGCTCACTTTGGCGAAGGGCTGCCTCGGCTTGCTTGCGCTCGGTAATGTCCAAAATCTGGCTTAGAAAGTAGCTGGGATCCCCTTGGGCCGTGCGCACCAGGGTGATGCGAAGAATGGCATAGACTATTTGGCCGTTCTTGTGGATGTAGCGTTGTTCCTGTTCGCACTGATGCACCTGGCCGGCCAGCAGGCGGTTGCTGTTTTCCAGAGTGGTGGCGATGTCGTCGGGATGGGTGATGTCGAGGACGGTTTTCCCTTTGAGATCCTCCAGGGTGTAGCCCAGGGTTTCGGTAAAAGCGGCGTTGATTTGCAAATAGGTGCCATCCACGTGGGTCATGGCCTTGGCAATGGGGGCCCATTCAAAGGATTGGCGGAAGCGTTCTTCACTTTCTTTGAGGGCAATTTCTGCCTCCACGCGGGCGCTGATGTCGATCACCTGGTTGAGAAACTGGGTGGGCTGTCCTTCCTCGTCGGTGAGCAGGGTGGCCTGAAACAGCACATGAACAACCTGGCCGGAACGGTGGGTGTAGCGAATCTGGCGCTGGCTGACAGAGACCTTCCCTGCCAGCAAAGCCTCATTGGCCCCCAGCAGTGGGTTGACATCTTCGGGGTGGAGAATGTCCAGTTGTTGCCGATGTTTCAATTCTTCGGGGGTGTAGCCGACAATCTGGGCAAAGGCATCGTTGACCTGGATAAATCGCCCCTGCAAGTCCACAAGGGCAATTCCATTGGGGGCCAGCTCAAAAATCTGCCGAAAATGGTTGGCGCTTTGTTGCCAGGCTTGCTCTATACGACGCCGTTCGGCTTCCAGTTGCTTGGACTCAGTGATGTCTTCGACGATCCCTGCCACCCGATAGATTTTGCCCTCTTTGTCGGCGATGGGAAAGGTGCGTTCTCGCAGCCAAATCAGGCGGCCATCAGTGTGATAAATGCGGAAGACGACATCGGTGGATTTGCCCTCCGATTGGGCTTTGAGGATGGTGGGGAACAACCAGCGATCGTCGGGGTGGATTTGGCGCATCCAGGCTTGGGGGTTGGCGTAAGCCTCTTCGGCGGAAAGGCCCCAAAGGGCTTCGCAGGCTGGGCTGACGTAGATCAGCTCTTTGCTGTAGAGTGTTGTGATCCAAAACAGTTGCTGCGTATTCTCTGCCAGTTGCAGAAAACGATGCTCGCTCTCTCGGCGGGCCTCTTCCAATTGTTGTTGTCGTTCTTTCAGTTGACGGGATGCTGTGATGTCGGTAACAAATCCTTCAAAATAGAGGGGATCCCCCTGGTCGTTGTAGATGGTGCGGGCATTTAAAGAAATCCAAATCAGTCTGCCATCTTTGCGGCAAACTTGGTGTTCAAAATTCACAACTTGACCTTCTCTCAGCATGCGCTGAATGAATTCGGCTCGTTGCTCTGGATCGCTATAGATTTGGGTGCCAATATCGGAGACGTTGTGCATCAAATCCTCAGGGGATTCGTAGCCGAAAATATGGGCCAAGGCCGGGTTGGCAACCAGATATTTGCCCTCTAGGGTGGTTTGAAAAATGCCTTCGACGGCGTTCTCGAAGATCTGCTGGTAGCGGGCAGCAGTGCTGCGGCTGTCTTGCAGTTGGGATTGGAGCTGCTCAAGGGTCTGCCGATGCTCCTGGGCCTGGAGAAGGATTTGCTTCAGGCTGAGGCCAACGAGGTCAATCTGTTCCCGTTCAGAGGAGCTCAATTGGCGAGGGTGGCAGTCAAGCAGGTGCAGATCGGCCAACCGGATCCCCTGCTCAGTTTGCAAGAGAAAGGACTCATGAAAAGGCCATTGCTCAGAGCCGACATCGGGGTTGAAAGGTTCTCCGGCTGGGATCCCTTGCGGATCCCGGTAGAGGATCCCTTTTGAAGGCGAGTGGGGATCGGATCCCGGCTGGGCCAGTTCTAGATAGACCAAAGGTACTTTCAACAGTTGACCCAACAATTGCAACAGCGGGTACAGCGCCGAAGCGGACTCAGTATCCGGTTCAGTTCGAAGGGACGGCCCTTCCCTGGGAGCAGCCTGCGGGGGAGCAAAACCGGTCACAACGGATCTTGGCGAGCGAGAGATGGGAGGTGACATGGGAAAACCTGGCCAAGGAGCTGGCTCAACCCAGTCCATCACGACAGATCGGGGGTGCCTGGTTGGGCTGATCTCCACAGGGAAAAGGAGCAGGCGCACCCATTCTGCACCCACTCTACTCTAGCGATACTCTGGAGAAACTTACTTTGAAACTTACTTTAGTGAAACATGCTGCTGACGGAGCTATCTTCATGGATGCGCCAGATCGCTTCCCCCAGCACATTGGCTACCGAGAGAACGGTTAATTCGGGAAAGTGCTGCTCTGGAGGGATAGGGATGGTGTTGGTGACGATCACCTCTTCAAATAGACCACCCCGCAGGCGTTGAATGGCCGGCTCAGAAAAAACAGGATGAATGGCGCAGGCATAAACCGCTTTGGCTCCCAGCTTGCGCAGCAATTTTGCCCCTTCCGAGATGGTGCCTGCGGTATCGATCATGTCATCCACAAGGATGGCAGTTTTCCCCCGCACATCCCCAATCAGATTCATGACTTCCACATCGTTGTGGGCTTGGCGGCGCTTGTCAATGATTGCCAGAGGGGCTTCCTTGAGTTTTTTGGCAAAGGCACGGGCACGAGCCACACCCCCCACATCGGGAGAGACGACCACAATGTCTTCGTCGAGCAAGCCCTTTTCCTTGAGGTAAGCCTGTAATACCGGCTGGGCGTAGACATGGTCGAGGGGAATGTCGAAGTAGCCTTGAATCTGGGCCGAGTGCAGATCCATAGCCAGCACGCGATGGGCCCCTGCCTGGGTGATCATGTTGGCCACCAGCTTGGCGGTGATCGCTTCTCGGCCTGCCGTTTTGCGGTCGGCACGAGCGTAGCCGTAGTAAGGCAAGACGGCGGTGATCTGCCGGGCAGAGGCACGGCGACAGGCATCGATGATCACCAGCAGTTCCATCAGGTGGTCGTTGACGGGGCGGCAGGTGGGCTGCACCAAGTAGACATCGGCACCCCGAATCGACTCCTGAATTTGGATGTACAGCTCGCCATCGGCAAAGCGCTTGCGCAACATCGGGCCCAGATCCATGCCCAAGTAACGCGCCACCTCTTGAGCCAGAGCCGGGTTAGCGCTGCCTGAGAAGATTTTGAGGCGGTTGCTATCCGAGATGGGTGGCAGGGGGGAAGGGCGGAGAAGAGGGGCAGGGCGAACCACAGATCGATGCTGAACTCGTCCGCAGCCAACGCCTAACGGCGAGCTATCGCTATCGTAGCACCAGCACTTGCAACCTCAGCAACTGTATTCTTGGGGATTTTCTGGGGAGGCAGGTTACTATGAGCAGAATGAAGGTCGAGCTGCTGCACATCCACAAGCGTTTTGGGGCGGTACAGGCGAACCGCGATGTGTCCTTACGGGTGGAGGCGGGCACGATCCACGGCCTGCTTGGGGAGAATGGGGCCGGCAAAAGTACCTTAGTTAAGATCCTGAGCGGCTTTCTGCGCTGCGATCAGGGGGAGATTTGGATCGATGGGCAACCGGTTCGCATCGACAGCCCTGCAGCAGCCATTCGCCTGGGCATTGGCATGTTGCACCAGGATCCCTTGGATTTTCCTTCTCTGACGGTGCTGGAAAACTTTATTGCCGGGCAACGAGGGCGCTTGGGCTTGGGGCTGCGGGAAAGCCGAAGACGTCTCGAGAAAGCCTGTGAAGAGTTTGGTTTTAATCTCAACCCCGATGGAGCCATCGGCAGTTTGACGGTGGGGGAACGGCAACAACTGGAAATGCTGCGGTTGCTTTCCCTGGGGATCAACACCTTGATTTTGGATGAGCCGACGACGGGCATTTCTGCAGCGCAAAAAGATCTTTTGTTCGCGGCTCTGAGAAGGTTGGCGGGGCAGGGCAAATCGGTGATCTTCGTCTCCCACAAGCTGGCCGATGTGGAGTGCCTTTGCGATCGGGTGACGGTGATGCGGCAGGGGGAGGTGGTGGGGGAGCTGCCTGTTAGAGGTGAGGACATTGCCCTGCTGGAACAGCGGTTGATCGATTGGATGTTCGGGCGGGAGTTGGCACCCCCGGCTCGGCCCCATTCTCCGCAAAGGAGGGCGGATCCCCTGTTGGAGTTGCGCTCCCTGGTGGTGCGGCATGAGCCGTTTGCCTTGGCTTTGCCAGATCTGGCGGTGCAGCCGGGGGAAGTGATTGGGTTGGCCGGTTTGGAAGGCAGTGGGCAACGCTCTTTCCTGCTCACCTGTGCAGGGTTGTTGCCGCCCAGGCGTGGCCGGATTCTGTTGGGGGGGCAGGAGATGACAGGCCGTCCTTACGGCGACTACCTGCGCTGTGGGGTGGGGTTTTCTCCGGCGGATCGGCTGCGGGAAGGGCTGATCCCCGGCTTAACCTTGCAGGAGCATTTTGCCCTCCAGCAGCAGGATCCCTGGATCAACTGGGCTCTGGCCCGTCAACAGGCCCAAGCGGCCATTGAACACTTCAGCATTCGCGGTCACCCCTACAGCCGGGTGGAGCAACTCTCGGGGGGCAACCAACAGCGCAGCCAGTTGGCTCTCTTGCCCACACCCCTGAGTCTTTTGCTGATGGAGCACCCAACGCGAGGGTTGGACATCGAGTCGGCGCTGTGGGTCTGGGGGCAATTGCTGGAACGCACCCAAGCGGGTACGGCTATTCTTTTTGCCTCGGCGGATTTGGACGAGATCCTGCAGTACAGCAACCGGGTGATGGTGTTCAGCGGCGGACAGGTCTCGGAACCCATTCCGGCGGCGGAGCTCACCGTTTCGCGGTTGGGGCAGATGATGACACTCCCTGTCACCAACAGCAGCGAGATCCCAGGGATCCCGACTGAGGTTTAGAGGGCTGGTCGCATCAGCAGGAACTGACACTCTGCCGGAGCAAGAGCATGACTCTAGTCAATAATAAGCTC
>NZ_JANSIO010000076.1:0-5394 GCF_047462195.1 Synechococcus sp. R3-13
GGCATCATCTACATCGACGAAATCGACAAAATTGCCCGCAAAAGCGAGAACCCCTCCATTACCCGCGATGTCTCCGGCGAGGGGGTGCAGCAGGCTTTGTTGAAGATGCTGGAAGGGACAATAGCCAACGTGCCTCCCCAGGGAGGGCGCAAGCACCCCTATCAAGACTGCATTCAAATCGACACTTCCAACATCCTCTTCATTTGCGGGGGGGCTTTTGTTGGCCTGGAAAAAGTAATCGAGCAGCGCATTGGCAAGAAATCGATGGGCTTTATCAAGCCAGGGGAGCAATTGTCGGTTAGCCGCGAGCAACGTATGGCCAATGCCCTCAAGGCTTTGGAGCCTGAAGACTTGATCAAGTACGGCATGATTCCCGAATTCACGGGGCGGCTCCCGGTAGTGGCGACTTTGGATCCGCTGGATGAGAAGGCGCTGGAGGCGATCCTGACGCAGCCCAAAAACGCCATTCTCAAGCAGGCGCAAAAGCTGCTGCGCATGGACGGGGTGGAACTGGAGTTTGAACCTGCCGCCATTGCTGCCATTGCCAAAGAGGCTTATCGCCGCAAGACCGGGGCTCGCGCCCTGCGGGCCATTGTGGAAGAGCTAATGCTGGATGTGATGTACGAGGCACCCTCCCGCCGCGACCTAAAGCACATCCGCATCACCGCAGAGATGGTGGAGCGCCGTTCCACCCGCGAGCTGATTCCTCACCCCTCTACGCTGCCCAAGCCTGAGTCGGCCTAGAGTCGCGGCCCTTCCGATCCCTGCTGGATGAACTTATGATCTGTTCTTGAAAGAGGGGGCAGGAGATCCTATGGCAGGGACTGCGTTCCGCTGGCGCGAACGACAGCGGGTGGATCGTGAATATGCGGTAATTGGGCTGGGGCGCTTTGGTTCTAGCTTGGCTCTTACCTTGATGGAGCGAGGGCACAATGTCTTGGGGATCGACCGCAGCCGTGAGATCGTGCAGCGCCTGGCGGATCAGCTGACGCAGGTGGTGGCACTCGATTCCAGCGATGAAGATGCGCTGCGAGCGGTGGATATCCTCTCCTTCGACACGGTGGTGGTGGCCATTGGCAGCGATTTTGAGAGCAATTTGCTGACGACGGTGGCCCTGAAAAGTCTGGGGGTGCGCAATGTGGTCTGTAAGGCGTCGACCGAGCGGCAACGCTCTATTCTCCTGCGAGTGGGGGCAGATCGGGTGGTGTTGCCGGAGCAAGAGGCAGGGCGCCGTTTGGCTCAGGTGTTGACAGCACCGGGGATCCTAGATCAGCTAGAGCTGGAGCCGGGCTACAGCATTACGGAATTACAGGTGCCGGAGGCGTTGGTGGGCCATACGCTGGCGGAGTCGGATCTGCGTCGCCGCTTCGGCATCACGGTGCTGGTGGTGAAGCGAAAGCAATCGCTGGTGGTCTCTCCCCCCGCAGACTACCTGCTGGAAAAGGGGGATTTGCTGGTGGTTCTGGGGGCCAATACCAATATCTCGCGGCTGAATGAAATGTAGGGAGGGCTCCGATGAGAGAGGGCTCCGTCCCGCTTCCGCCAGAGGAGGGCTCTGAGCGCTTGGTTCCACCGGTACCATCCCGCGCCCGCCACCTGCCGACACCGGGCTCGGCATTGTCTCAGTCCTCTAGGGCCTTTGGGAATCGTCTGCAGTGGTTTTTCGGGGGGGACAGGCGTCGCCCTCTGCCACCGCCATTGCGCCTGGTTGTAGGGTTGGGGCTCTTGGCAGTGGTGGGAACTTTGGTGCTCATGTTGCCGGGGATCGGGCGCGGGGATCCCTTGAGCTGGAATGAGGCGCTGTTTACGGCCATGTCGGCCCTGAGCGTGACGGGGCTCTCGACGATTGTGGCGGCGGAGGATCTCACCCTGTTGGGCCAGATTGTGCTGCTGATCCTGATTCAGATTGGCGGGGTGGGCTTCATGGTGTTGGCGGTGGTGGTGTTTCAATTGATCGGGCGGCGCATTTCCCTGCTCAATCGCTTGGCGCTGTGCAATTCGCTGGGTCTCATCGATCCGGGGGCGATCTTGGAATTGACTCGGCGGGTGCTGCTGGGGGTCACCCTCATTGAGTTGGGGGGGGCTTTGCTGCTCTGGGTGCACTGGCGGGATCTCTATGGGCCGGAGCGGGCAGTTTTTCTGGCTATTTTTCACGCGGTGTCGGCCTTTTGTAATGCAGGATTCGACCTGTTTGGCCGGGAAGGGATCCCTACAGACGGTCTGTCGCTGGCGATTTTGGCCGGTCTGATTTTTATCGGCGGTTTGGGCATCCCAGTTTTGTCGGATTTGTTAACCTGGCCACGGGGCCACCGCCCCTCTCTGCACACCCGGATTACCCTGGGCGTGGTGGTGGTTTTGCTCTGCACGGGCGGCATTGGCTTGTTTTTGGGAGAGAGCTTGCCCGGCGGATCCCTGCTGGAGGTAAGCTGGCCCCACCGCTTGGGCCTGACGTTTTTTCAGTCGGTTTCTGCCCGAACGGCTGGGTTTGCCGCGATCCCCATTGAGGATTTGACCCCGGCAAGCCAGTTGCTGCTGATGGCTCTCATGTTTATTGGGGCAGCCCCAGCTTCTATGGGGGGCGGCATGACCACCGGCACCTTGGCGGTGTTGGTGTTGGCCTTGTGGGGCTATGCCCGCGGTTTGCCCAGCGCTCAAATTGCCGGGCGCAGCTTGGATCCCTCCATGGTGCGCAAGGCGGCAGCGGTGTTAACGGTTTCTCTGTTTGTGGTATTGTTGGCGGCTTGGTTGATTTTGCTGACCCACAGTAACAGTAGGTTGGATCCGGTGTTGTTTGAGGTGATCTCCGCCTTTGCCACCTGCGGCCTCTCGACGGGCTTCACTGGGGAGTTAAACTGGTTTGGCCAACTGATTATCGTGTTGGTGATGTTCTGGGGCCGGCTGGGGGCATTGACGATTGTCTTGGCCTTGGCTCAACAACAGCCCCGCCCGTTGGTAACCTACCCTGAAGAGTCGATCCTAATCGGTTAGTCCAGAACTGAGGAGAGAGCAGCCTCCGTTAGACTGAGTAAGGGATCCCTTCGTCCCTCTCGTTACCGGGAGCCATCCGTGTCCAAGTTCCTTTTAATTGGTTCTACTGAGCCCTTCAGCGGTAAGTCGGCTGCCATCTTGGGTTTGGCCAAGCATCTGCAGCAGCAAGGGATAAAAGTCACCTATGGGAAGCCCATCGGTTCTTGCGAGCGGGAAGATTGCTCGCTGGAAGGGGGCGATCCGGATATGCGCTTTGTGGCGGAGTCTCTGCGGCTGACGATGGATCAAATGCCGCCGATGCTGCTCCGGCTCAACGAAGAGGCTTTGCTGGCTCAAATGAAGCGAGCTCCCGGGGATCCAGCTCCAGAGTGCCCGGTTGCCCCTCTGTTGGAGTTTGTCCAGCGCTCCCCTGCCGATTTGGTGCTGCTGGAAGGCCCAGCCGATCTTTACGAGGGGGAATTGTTTGGCCTGTCGCTGGCCAAGATGGCCCAAGCCCTGGATGCTCCGGTACTGCTGATCAGTCGCTACCATTCCTCCTTGGCTGTTGATTCTCTTCTCTTTGTCCATCGTCAACTGGGATCCCGCTTGGCAGGCGTGCTGCTGAACGATGTGCCACCTGACCAAATGCAACCGGCAAAAACGATCATTCGGCCTTTTTTGGAGGGACACGGGATCCCGGTGCTGGGGATTTTGCCCTCCCATCGCATTTTGCGCAGCATCAGCGTTGGGGAGTTGGTGCGGCAACTGGATGCCGAGGTGCTCTGCTGTCCGGATCGGATGGACCTGATGGTCGAAGACATTGCGGTAGGGGCGATGAACGTCAACTCGGCCTTGAAGTACTTCCGTAAGCTGGATCACAAGGCGGTGATCACCGGCGGAGACCGCACCGATATTCAACTGGCCGCCCTAGAAACTTCCACCCTCTGCCTGATCTTGACCGGCAAGCTCCCTCTGGATCCCCGCATTCGGTCTCGAGCAGAAGAGCTGGAAGTGCCGATCCTCTCGGTGGATCTGGACACCTTCACCACCATCAACCGCATCGAACGGGTTTTTGGGCAGATTCGCCTGCACGAGGAGGTGAAAGTCCGCTGCATCCAAGAGCTAATGTCAGCGAATTTTGACTTTTCCCGTCTCTATGCTCATTTGGGCTTGACACAACCCCTAGTGTCGGCGGTAGGTGCATAAGAAAAGTTATTACTGGCTTCTCTATATTTGGTGTCTAAATAGATATTTCTTCGAGATTGAGCACTATATCTGATCAAGACGAAATAAGCTCAGTTTTGACGCGCTGGTCTCTAGTGTCTGATGCTTTCCAGTATCTGCAATGATTTCTGCAAAAAAACGCAGGGATCTCTCGCCGGTTTGGCCTACTCACCGAATTCGAGAGATATCATGCGAGTATTCATCACCTCAACACACCACTCCTCCCCCAGATTTTCTGGGGGTTTTTGTTCGCGCCGTTTTGGCAGAATTTCCCTGTCTCTCTAACCTTACGTCACGTGAGCTGGTGTTGACGAGGTTTATACTACTGATAGTGTAAAGTAAAACTTTCCCGGAACTAGATACACTAAATAGTGGTGCCGGCACGCCCTTGTGCGGTAAGATGCAGTGTCTGTTGTCGAGCCGGGATCCCAAATGTTGCCGTTAGCGCCGGATGAGCACCATGGCCAAGGTTTCACGGATGCACAGCCGCAAAGGAGCGGGCCCCAGCCGTCTGGTTGCCTGCCCCCACAGTGGCATCTTCACCGACGGGGGATGTTCTCCCAATCCGGGGCCAGGGGGATGGGCTGTGGTGGTGGTTCAAGATGATCAAATTGTGGAAGAGTTTTGGGGAGGGGATCCCGATAGCACCAACAACCGCATGGAGTTGACCGGCCTCATCCGGGCCTTGCAATATTGCCGCCACACCCAGGGCAACGGCGTCGATACCATCTACAGCGACTCCCACCTTTGCGTACAGACCTACAACGACTGGATGGATCGCTGGGCAGCGCAGGGGTGGCGGCGGCGCACCGGGCCGGTGGAAAACTTGGATCTGGTTCAGGAACTGTATCAACTAAAGCAGCAGTGCCCTCAGGTGCAGGTGGTTTGGATCCAGGCTCACGAAGGGTTGCGCTGGAACGAGTACGTGGATGAGTTGGTCGCTCGCGCCCGGCCAAAGTAACAATTTCTACATATTCCGATGTATGAGGCTGCGATCACAGACAGGCTCTGAGTCCATCGCCTATCCTCAAGAGGACGGCTCGTCGCAGGTGTGATATGAAGACCCAACTTCAGTGCCGGTTTCGTCCTCTCTCCCTTACGTTGATGGCGGTGGGGGGCTCTTGGCTCCTGGGATCCTGCCAGCTCAGAGGGCCACAGGTACAGTTGCCCGGCGATGTTCTGCCGGAAACCGCGCTGGTTCCC
>NZ_JANSIO010000077.1:0-9932 GCF_047462195.1 Synechococcus sp. R3-13
TCCTCAAAATATTATACTATATAGAATTTTTGTATTTCTTTCACGGTTCTGGCATCAGCGGTTATCCTTAGTTCCAACTCCTTCTCGCCCAACGCTCTCTGTTGTCATGGCTAAGCCCTTTAACGTCCACATCGTTACTGCTCTCGCGGCTGCCGCCATTGCCTCTCTGCCTCAGCCAGCTTTTAGGAGAGCTCTCACGGTGGCTCTTGTAGCAGGAGCTGGCAGTGTAGCGGCTCAGAAAGTAGAGCGTAACAAATCACTGGCAGGATCCCAGGCTCAAAGAGGTCAGGTTGTCTTAGAGCTGCCTCGTCCTTCCTTTGAGCAATTTCAGGAAACGGAGGATCAGCTTCTACAGAAGGATGAGGAAACCCAGAGACAGGCACCAGAGCAGCTACAAAGCGCTCAGGCAGAGAACCTGGAACCGGGGAATCAAGCTGCACAAAAAGAGGAAGAGATCCAAAGACTGTTAGTGGATCTGCAAAAATGGCGGCAGTCCGCTACAAATTTGTCTCAGCAAGTTCAGGAAAAAGAGCATCTGCTGCGTAGTAAGCAAGACGAACTTGCACAGCTACAAGCTCGGCTTCAGCAGAGCAATGAGCAAATCCAGGCTCTGAAAGCGCAACTGGCTCAGCAGGCTCATTCGATTGAAAAGCTTCAGCTCCAGGAGCAGAGAATCAGGGATCTCTCTCAGCAAATAGAAGAAAGGAAGCAGCAACTACGCAATTACGAAAGCCAGCTCTCTGAACTACAAGCTCAGCTCCAGCGGAAGAACGAGCAAGTCACAAGCCTGGAAGCTCGGGTAGCTGAGCAAAACTGCCTGATTGAGAAGCTCCAACTCCAAGAGCAAAGAGCCAGGGATCTCTTTCAGCAAATTGAGGAGAAAGAACAGTGGCGGCAAAGTTACGAAAGGCAGCTTTCAGATCTGCGACGCCAGCTTCAACAGAAAGATGAAAAACTACAAGAATTAGAGATAGAACTAGAAGACCGGAACCAAAAGATCAAGAGTCTTGAAGAGGAGAGAGATTTTCTTAATTTAAGTGTAGAAGGTTTTCAAAAGACTCTGTCTGTGCAGTACCAATGCAAAGGGGATAAACGTTACAGAGAGCAGATCTTATCAGAATGTGATATAGTATTAAGGCTAGAAAATGAGAGAGACTTTTACCCACAAGAGGCTAAGAGCTTTATCCTGGAAATTCTACGCAGGGCAATTAACCAAGTGCACCAAGAAAGTCGAGTTCAGCATATCCTTAAAGACTTAATCCAGAGTAACGATGCATGTGAGGGCGACAGTTGCCGCCAAAGCATTAGAGAATTCGTAGACCACTGGTTTTGTGACTACCGAAAATGGAGTAATCGTGCCGAAAAAGAGCTTCAGAATTTTGGTTTTGAGCTTGTTTCAGAATCCCCTCACATCAAGATTTGCTTTTATGGGGATCGACGTTATTTGATTACCCTGTCTAAGACTGCTGGAGATTGGCGTGCCGGTCTTGAAATCGCTCATGATATTCGCAACAAAATCTTCGGCCTATAGACTGAGTAAAGCCGATTGCAGACTTATTTCTCATTCAAAGGATAGAGATCCCACTGGTTACAGACCTTGCCCGAAAAAATCACACTCAGTCTTGATAGGCTGGAGCTGACACCCGAGCGCCAGGGATCCCTGCCATGTTCTACTTACCGGTCTCGCTGTTGTTGTTTGTAGTGCTGTTGCTGCTGCTGCCGCTGGTTTGGTTGGGGTTGGCGGTGGATGTGGTGGCGCTGGCAGTGGGGAAATTGGGCTTTTCCCGAGATGGGGCGTTGTTGCTGCTCTTGGCAGTGCTTGTGGGCAGCTCGGTCAACATTCCCCTCTATCGAGTGAAATGCGAGGTGACGCTGGTGGAGGACTTAGCCAGCCTGTGGATGCGGCAATTCTGGGGGATCCCTTTGACCAAGCTTTCCCAGGAGACGGTGATTGCCTTAAACGTGGGCGGGGGGCTGATCCCGGTGCTCTTGGCCCTATACCAATTTGGGCGGGCCGATAGCGTGCTGATCCTGGCGGTAACGGCGCTGGTAACCTTGGTCAGCTACTATGCTTCCCACGTGGTGCCGGGGATCGGCATTCAAATGAACCCCTTGATTGCCCCGGCTACGGCAGCCTTAGCCGCTCTGTTTTGGGCAGGGGACCAGGCACCGGCAGTGGCCTTTGCTGGTGGAGTTTTGGGCACGGTGATCGGGGCAGATCTCCTGCATCTGCCAGAAGTCCTGCGGCGCAACTGCTCTGGCATTCTCAGCATTGGTGGGGCCGGGGTTTTTGATGGCATTGCCCTCTGCGGCCTGTTTGCCCTGCTGCTGAGCTAGACCAGGAGATAGGTGAGGGAAAGGGTGATGGATTGGGCGGGATCCAGCCAACGCAAGTCGGGATCCCCTAAGGACTCCGTCCCGCTGGCGCGATCGGGGGCACGCTGAGTCAACTCCTCGAGGAGCGTTTGCGTCCATTCCAGCGGCCCATTGAGCAACATCGGCGAACGGGCTACCCCCAGCCTGCGGGCCATGGCTTTGAGGGCTTCCAAGCTGGCCGACAGGGGGCGGGTGCTGGCCACAAACAACAGCTCCGTCAGCCCTTGGGCATGACAGGTGAGCAGGTCGGAGCTCACAGCAGAGCGCAGCTCCCCATCGACTTCCGGCAAGGGTGGCAAAGTTAAACTGCCCTTGGCTTCCAGGCGAAGAGGTGCGGCCAAGTTGTCCTGAGGCGTGGGGGCAAGCAGGTGCAGTTGTCCGGTCGGATCGATCAGCAACAGGTAGCCGTAGAGATCCTGCTCGCTGTTGTTGCGAAGGGTGAGATGCAAGGGATCCCCCCGCGTAAACCGCTGCATACCCACCTCAGCAGGAGCGGAAGTTGCGGACTGGACAAGGCGTGCCGCCAACGAGGGAGCTAAGGACTCCGTCCCGCTGGCGCGATTGGCAGCTCTACCTTTGACAGCCAACTCCGCCACCACTGCCAAGGAAGAGGAAACAGCATTGAGAGTGGTGCGCAAACGTTTGGCAGCCAGCAGATGGGCAAGACGGGGAGCTAACCGCTGGACGGCCATTGCTGCAGCCTCTCCTGCTGGGCCACAGGAATTCAGGAGCAATTCTCGCCCCGGCCAGAACAGGCTGTAGCTGTTCACTTCCAGGGGTTTGAGCAGGGTATCCGACCGTTCGCGCCAGCGGGACGGAGTCCTAAAAGCAGTGGCCATTTCCGGGGTGATGCGGCCCAACAAACAGTCCACCTGTCGCTCGCGGGGGTTGGCCGTTTCCATCCAGCTGTAGCCGGCAATGGCATTGGTCAGATCCACCTTTTCAATGCGGCCCAGGTTCTCCTCTAGGCCAACCAAAAGCTTGAGCGTGCTGGAGAGGCCGCGCAGCTGCTCCCGCAAAGGTGTGCCCACAGGGGGAAGCTGCCCTTCCGGACTGGCCATCTGAACCTGAGCCAACAGCCCACTGCGAGAACGCATGAGCAGCGGCGTCGGCGAAGAGGCGGAAGGATCGGCGGGAATGGGAACCAAAAGAGTACCCGGCTGCAAACCACACAGGGCCGCCGATGGGATCCCGCCTAACCACACCTGAGCCCGATTTCCCTTCACTTCTTGAACTACCCCGCTGACCCCTGCCGGTGTGGGCATGAGAAAATAGGGGTGGATGTGTCGAGCAGTGTCTTTGCCTTCCAAGGTGGGGCGTTGGCAGGCGAAGAGGCCCAGCTCCCGCCGGCTGACCACCTGGTTAAAGGCCACCAGCAGACGGGTGGCAGGCGTGGTTTCCCACAGGTACTGCGTCAGCAGATAGGTGAGTACCCCGGCATAGAATCCCGGCCAAGCAGCTTCTGCTGCCAAGTCTTGCGGGGTGGTGGCCGAAATCAGCAAGCCCTTGGGCGGAGACGGCCAAACCCGCTGGGGTTCCGAGGAGTCTGGGATGGCGGCTGGGGGACGGGAACGCAGTTGCAAGTTGCCTCGCACCGACGGCGAGACATAGGTAAAGCCACAGTCCAGAAGGGTGGTGATCTGGGCAGTGCCCAAGCCTTCCAAAAGCCGGAAAAAGCTGTCTAGCTCCATTGCTGCCACTCCCTCAGAGCCAGACAACAGCAGCACCGGCTGCCAACAGTTGGGCGCGGATCCCAGCCGCCACTGGCCATAGCCGCTAAACTGCACCACTACCGTTTCAGCCGTGTGACCTTGACCCCCCAAGTGCTCTGCAAAGGCCGATTGGATCCCAGCCGGCGTGGCTGCCCCATCGGTAAGGGTGAGAATGTCTGCCGGGTCAAAACCAAAGCGATAGAGGAGTAGCTCCCGCTGCAACTCCACATCTGTCAAACACCCTTGTAGCGCGGATCCCTCGCCAAGGTAACGGTTAATGCCGATCAAAATAGCCAGCTTGCGGGAGCCAGCCGCCAACGCTTGCCCATATCGCTCAGCCCGGCCCATCAACCAGCCAGGGGACAGGCCAAGACCGGCAGCAACCAGGAGGAGTTTTTGCAGAAAAGACCGCCTTTCCATGTTGACCCTCTGGGCTGACCCCCGGCCCAACGACTACCCCATCGGCCAGCGAGCCACAGCTAAACTTTGCACTGGAATCTGTTGCTGCCTATTTCAGGATATCCCCATCCACACAGCTTTTTCCCGAGATCGAGTGACAGTTTTTGGCGTTTTCTTTGCATTCCTTATCAATCAAACCTCCGCTACTTCCCATGGGGATCCCACGGCAGCGCTCTTCTGTCAGACAAGTCCGTCAGACAGGAGGGAAAGTGTGAGGAAGTCAATACTCAGCGGTTCAGGAAATAGGGCAAGCAAGCCCCACGCTCCGGCCAATGGAAGCGGACGAAGGGAACCAAAATGAACCCAGCTATCCCCAGACAGAACAGGCCAAAGTAGAGGTGGAAAGCCCCGACTGGATCAGCTGGTTCCATCCTTCCCCCTCCTAGGGATCCCAGCGCTAAAGCCAAGAGATTGTTCAAGGCATGAGCCAAGACAGGCAAGGTCAGGGAGCGAGTCTGCAAGTAGAACAGGCCCATCACCAAGCCGAACACCGTCAACCCGACGGGGTTGGGGTGCAGCAGGCCAAATACCCCAGAAGAAGCCAGTAGCCCTCTGGAGAGGCCCCACTTGAGGCCCCAGCGGTGTAGCAAGATGCCGCGAAACAGCCACTCCTCCGTTATGGGGGCCACCACCCCAATCGAGAGCCAGCGCAACCCCTGATACACCTGCGGCCAGGCCATTTCTCCATCCTCTTCCCCCAGTGAGTGCAGCATCGACTCCGCCAGCTCCGGCGCAGGCAGGGATACCAGGTAGAGCATCAACAAAGTTGTGCCCAGGGAGAGCACCAGCAAAGCCGGCACCACCCGCAGCAGGGATCCCCAGGGAATAGCAGCCCGCCAGTTGCCCCACAGCCGCCTCATCTGCAGATGGGCTTGCTGCCCCCGCCGCCAGCTCCAAATACAGGTGAGGACAAAAGTGGAGCAATAGACCAGGTAGGCCAGCAGTGGATCATCCGGTGGGAGATGCAACATCTGGGCCAAAGCCACGGCTCCCAAACCCACGCCCAGGTTGATCACCAAGAAGGCCAACAGCAGGTGGCGCGCCTTAAGGGCTGCAAATCCGGTCGAACTCGGCTCGGCAGGCCGTAGAGGGGGGGATCCAGACACAAAGGCAGAGATCGCGGTTTTCCCATTTTAGGTTTGGCGGGGATCCCCAGAGGTGGGCTGCTGTCAACTCCTCAGGGAGAAGACTGAAGATCCTTATTCCGAAGGTTCGTCCCGCCTTTTCAAACCCAATCGAGCAGGCTGGTGGCTGTCTCCGAGGGTCGCCAGGCTGAGCCAGCAAGTTAAGATGTGTTACGGAATCCGTTGGGGCATCTATGGGCGGAACACCGGTAGTGACAATAGCAGCGAGGCAGGATGGCTTGGGTTCTGGGGCTGTCTCCATCCCTCCGGCAGATCTGGGGGTGGTTCCTGAGCCAAGCTTGCGTTACGACCCAGAGCAGTTGGCCAAGCAATATCGAGGGCGCTGGGATCTGGTGGTGCGGCGCCTGTTTCAGTTGATCACCCCCTTTTTGGGCTTGTTGGCCTGGGTGTTTTGGGATCGCTGGCGGGGAGTAGAACTGAAGAATCGCCCGAAACATGCGGCCCGGCTACGGGAGATCCTCACGGAATTGGGGCCGACGGCCATCAAAATCGGCCAAGCCCTCTCCACCCGTCCCGATCTGGTTTCGCCCCTATTTCTAGAGGAGCTGGCCAAACTGCAGGATGAGCTGCCCCCCTTTGACAATGCCATCGCTTTTGCCCTCATCGAGTCGGAAATCGGCAAACCCGTAGACAAAATCTTTCGAGAAATCAGCCCCGAGCCGATTGCCGCCGCCAGCTTGGGGCAAGTGTACCAGGCCTACTTGCACAGCGGGGAGAAAGTCGCCGTCAAGGTGCAGCGGCCCGACTTGATTGGGCGCATCTCTCTCGACATGTATATTGTCCGCAGCCTGGCCGCCTGGGCCAAACGCACTTTCCGCCGCATCCGCAGCGACCTGGTGGGCATCGTCGATGAGTTTGCCGGGCGCCTCTACGAAGAAATGGACTACACGCAGGAGGGCCGCAATGCCGAGCGGTTCCTGGCGCTGTACCGTCACCCCTCCATCTACGCTCCCAAAATTTACTGGGAGTACACCCGCACCAAGGTGCTGACGATGGAGTGGATTGATGGCATCAAGCTGACTCAGGTTGACAAAATCGCTGCTGCGGGGCTGGATGGACGGCACTTGATCGAGATCGGTGTCAATTGCTCCCTCAAGCAGCTTTTGGAAAATGGCTTTTTCCACGCCGATCCCCACCCGGGCAACCTCTTGGCCATGTACGACGGGCGGCTGGCCTATATCGATTTCGGCATGATGAGCACCATCGCGCCCCATCAGCGCTACGGCCTGATCAAGGCGATTGTGCATTTGGTAAACCGAGACTTTGCCGGGCTGGCCCAAGACTACGTGGACTTGGAGTTCCTGGATCCAGATACCGACCTGACTCCCATCATCCCTGCTCTGGAAGCTGTCTTCGCCGAAGCGATGGGCAAATCGGTCTCCGAACTGAATTTCAAGAGCATCACCGATCGGCTCTCGGGGGTGATGTACGATTTTCCGTTTCGAGTCCCTGCCTACTACGCTCTGATCATCCGCTCTTTGCTCACCCTGGAAGGGATCGCCATCGGCCTGGATCCCAACTTTAAGGTGTTGAGCGTGGCCTATCCCTACGTGGCTCAGCGGCTGCTCACCGACCCGGCCCCGGAGCTGCGCGTATCTCTGCGGGAGCTGCTGTTTAACCAGGGGCAATTTCGCTGGAACCGCCTGGAGAACCTGCTGCGCAACGCCGTCAACAGCGAGGATTTTGACCTGCAGGGATCCCTGGAAAAGGCCGTTGATTTTATCTTTTCTGAGCGGGGCGCTTTCCTGCGGGAGCGCCTAGTGGATGTGCTCTTTTCCAGCTCGGGATCCCAGGGTGGCTCAGATGGCTTGGCTCATTTGCAGCGTCTGTGGGAACTCCTCAGCAGCAACCCGAGCTTTCAGCCGCTGCAGCTTCTGCCGATTGTTGCCAAGGTGGCTGCCAAACCGGAAGCTCAACAACTGGGCCGTCAATTGGCCTCCCGCTGGTTGCAACGCTCGGCAGCTCGCCTCATCCGCGACCTGCTATTGCCGGATACAGAAAAGCCCAGTTCACCCTCTTCCCTCAACGGGCGTGGCGGGATCCCTGGGCCAGCAACCTCTGCTTCTACCGCTCAACTTCCCCTTCCGGCCTAGCTCAGGTGCTCTTGGGGGGCAGTATCGCTGTTGGGGTTAACAGAGGCCAGAGCCAGCGTAATCCACTCGGAAAATTCATCGCGGCGGAAAACCTGGGGGCGGGAGCGGGGGCCAAAACGCAGCAGGCTGGGCATGCCGTGCTCCTTGAGTCGAGACTGTAGCCAGGTGCCCACACCGGTTTTGCCATCGTTGGGCATTTCGGTTTGGAAGTCACTGTACATCAACAACAACTGGCTGCGAGATTGGAGCACCGCATTCTCTTGAATTAACTTCGGCAAGGAGAGGTTGGTGGCTGAGACTGCCCCTTTGCTCCCTTTGGCCGATTCACGACGACGGTCGCGCGGGCGCGGGTTAGTGCTTTCACGGCTCTTGCGGGTTTTGGGTTCACTAGGCATAGAATCTCCTAAACGACAGAGTGCTCCCCAACGGGGGTTAAAGCGGGAACTCGCAGGCCAAAAGCCGAGCCCGCTGTGAAAGTGGCTCGATGGGTACAGTTCTGGAGAATCGCTGAGAAGAGGGACACCTGCTCTTGAGTAAGCGAAGAAGAACTGCGCTGAGCCGGCACGAAAGGCTGGGATCCCTTCGGCGCAACAGCAGTCCACAGCGGGCCGAGCTCCTGCCAATACATCCAAGGCCTGCCCTTGTTTTTCCTGTCGGAGGCCAGTTTGGCTACCACGAATCCGCAGGGCAAGCAAGCCCGGATGTTACCCCTATATTGACTTAAAAATGGACAAGTGGACAGTCCCTGGCCGAGAATTTAGCTGCTGCGGCGGGAGCTTCGGAAGGAACTAGGCTTGCCCGCCGGTGGCGAGTATCGCTGAGCTACGGGAGCAGCCTCCTACTACACCTGGAAGCGGTTGTTGGTGGTGTCCAAAAAGGGGTTTCACTGGCTTACTGAGATACTATGCGCATTGCCATTGTCGGGTTGGGGTTGATTGGCGGATCCCTGGCCCTCAAACTGACCGAAAAGGGATATCCCGTCTGGGGGATAAGCCGCAACCCGGCCACCTGCAAACAGGCTCTGGAAAGGGGCGCTGTCCAAGGCTGTGGAACCGAGTTGGCCCAGTTGGCTCGCTTTGATCCGCAAATGGTGCTGATCTGTACCCCTCTGGAGCAGGTGTTGACCACGCTAGCCGCCCTGTTGCCTTATTTGTCGGCAGAAACCGTGGTGAGCGATGTCGGCTCGGTTAAGCAGCCCATCGTTGCTCCGGCAACCGAATTGTGGCCCTGGTTTGTGGGGGGGCACCCCATGGCCGGCAAAAGCCTGCAAGGGATCCAAGCGGCAGAAGCCGACTTGTTTCGGGGGCGGCCCTACGTGCTCACTCCCATCGCCGAGACCCAACCTCAGGCTCTCGATGCGGTGAAAGAACTGATTGCTGCTGTTGGCGCAGAAGCTGTCCTCACGGATCCCGCACGCCATGACCGAGCGGTGGCCTGGATCAGCCATTTGCCGGTTATGGTCAGCGCCAGTTTGATCGCAGCGGTTAGCCAAGAAGGGGATCCCGCGATTCTGGAATTGGCCCGCACTTTGGCCAGCAGCGGATTCCGCGATACCAGCCGTGTTGGCGGAGGGATCCCGCAATTGGGTTTGGAGATGGCCCGCCACAACCGGCAGGCGCTGCTGACTGCCCTGCACAGCTACCAAGCCCAGTTACGACAGATAGAGCGGTTGATCGATGGCGAAAAGTGGGACGAATTGCTCCGGGTGCTGCAACGAGCTCAACAAGAATGGCAGCAGTTCCCGGTCAACCATCCTCGCGAAATTCTCCACAACCTGGGCGGTGGGAATGGATAGCAAAGATATCTTGAACGGGCTCGGGGATCCTTCATGCTACCTTGGGCTTATGTTGACAGATTGAGCTTATGTTGAATGCGGCTCAGCTCTGGCTTTACCACCTAGAACAATGGGCAACTGAGCTGGTTCAGTTTCAACTGCAGCACCTTTCTCCCGTTAGTCTGTTGGTGGTGGGTCTGGCGGGCTTGCTCACCAGTCTTTCCCCCTGCACGTTGTCTATGCTGCCGGTGACCATCGGCTACATCGGCGGCTACACCCCCGCTTCTGAGGAAACGGCTGGGGAAGGGCGGCGGCAAGTTTGGGCTCAATCTTTGGGTTTTGCGGCTGGGGTGGCTTTTACCCTGACCCTGCT
>NZ_JANSIO010000078.1:0-18854 GCF_047462195.1 Synechococcus sp. R3-13
CAGAGGGCGGGGCTTCTCGGCGGTTTAGCTAAAAAAGTGTTAGGGACAGAGGGTTTTTGTTGATTGGGTTGCCGTTGGCGTTGTTAGGACGAAGTTCTTTGTAAGGTGCTTTGGGCTGAGGTTAACCACAATGTTGCGACTGTACGGGATCCCAACCTCCGGAAATTGCTACAAAGTGGAATTGCTCCTCAAGCAATTGGGGATCCCCTATGAGACGGTTGAAGTCAACTCCAGGGCCGGAGAAAACCGCCGCCCCGAGTACCTGGCCAAAAACCCCCTGGGCCAGATCCCGGCTTTGGAACTGGAAGATGGAACGGTCTTGGCCGAGTCCGCCGCGATCTTGGTCTACCTGGCAGAAGACACCCCCCTCTACGGCCAAAACAAGTTGGAACGGGCCGAGATTTTGAAGTGGTTGCTTTTTGAACAAACCCGCATTGCCCGCTACATCGCCACCACTCGCTTCTGGGTGCGGGCCGGCCAAGCAGAGGCCCATGCTGACGTGATCGCCCAGAACTTGAAATCTGGAACAGAGGCCTTGGAGATCATGGAAGGCCACCTGCAGGGGAAAGCATTTTTTGTGGGCAACCGCTACACCATCGCCGATCTCGCCCTTTTCACCTACACCCATGTGGCGGAGCAGGGCGGGTTTGACCTCAAGCCCTTTCCCCAGATCCGAGCCTGGTGTCAGCGGGTGAAAGCCACCGACCGCTTCTTCCCCCTCCCCGGAGCCTAGAACGCCTTCCGCTAGTTGCTGGCTCCCTCCATGCCCTCTAGCAACTGGCCCAGATACCAAATCTCGACCTCGCTGGCCACTTCCCCCTCAGCCAAGAAGGGCGTGCCATCTTGGAAGTTGAGTGGCCCCTTGAAGAGCTGAATGCTGCCATTCCCCAAGCCGGCGATGAACTCCTCCAACTTAGCCCTATCTTCTGGCTCCAGGGCTTCTCCCATGATGAACCCCGCCGAAGACGTGTCCGGGTTGTTGATATCCGACCAGTCGATGGGCGGACGCAGGAATTGGCTCTCGAAGGTGCCCGCGCGAGCTGCCTCGATCAATTGCTTGTATCCTGGCCCCCAGTTGTAGTAAGAAACCCCCAGGCAAATTTCGGGCGCAAAGTTACAACCGCTGGCCAGGCCGTAGTGGGTGTAGCGCACTCGCTTTCCGGCCTCAGCAGCCCGCTTGCCTTGTACCGCCGCCTCCGGTGTATCCAACCCCGACATCACCACATCAAAGCCGCTGTTGTAAAAGTCATCGGCAACCTTGCTTGGATCCAAAGTAACCCCTGGAATGTTGAACCAGAAGCCAATCCAGGTCACCCGGAACTGCAACTCTTCAGGACGATCTCGGTAAGTTTCCCAGCAGTATTTGGCCCCCAAGTAAGCAGCAGCAGCGTAACGGCGGGTTTCATCGTTGATCAGAGGCCCCAATAGGCCAATTTTGCCGGTTTCGGAGCCCAGGGCTGCAGCACAGCCAGCCACCATGCGCATCGCTTCCATCTGGGGCATGATGTTGGCCAAGTTGGGCAGATCGATGTAATTTTTCCCCTCCTTCCAGGCCATGTCCCCAGAAGCATGGATAACCGCAATCTCGGGATGCTTGCGGGCCGTTTCAATCGCATCGTCTTTGTGGTCATCAGAAGTAAAGATGATAACCTTGGCCCCTCGGGCGATCATGTCATCCGCCACCTGAGAGGCGCGCACATTGGGCCGATCCGCTGGGTTCACCTTGTCCAGGTAGTCAAACTGGAGGCCGGGCAACTTGGCCTTGACATATTCGCTGCCCTCCACATGGGCCTGGCTCCAGCCGCCATCCTGCATCGGCCCCACCAGCACCATGCCCACTTTGAAGGTCTCTTGCGCTGTTGTGGGGGTGGATCCCAGTAAAGCGGCGACCGATAGGCCAACAGCCAAGCCTTTCAAGGGAGAAAAAGCGCGGGTAAGATTCCAGTTCACAGGCAGCTCCAACAGAACAGGGATCCAAAGCCGGAAGACTACATCCATCATCGGGATCCCGCTGCAGATCGCTGTATCTGAGAATACAAAAAGGCGCTTGGCAAACGACGTGGAAGCCAGCAGGGGCTCAGGGAGAAATTTATCGTTCCTTCAGTTCCCGCTGAATCTCCCGCTGGGTTTGCCGCTCTTTGATTGCCTGCCGCTTGTCGTGGAGCTTTTTGCCGCGGGCCACGCCCAGATGGGCTTTGATCCAGCCGCGGTTGAGCACCAGCTTGAGGGGAACCACGGTCAGGCCCTTTTGTTCCACCAAGCCCCGTAGGCGGTCGATCTCGCGGCGGTGCAGCAGCAACTTGCGGCGGCGGGTAGGGTCGTGGTTAAACACTTTGCTGGCGGTGTCATGGGGGGAGATGTGCAGATTGTGCAGCCATGCTTCCCCATCCCGAAAGAGGGCAAAAGCGTCTTGCAGGTTGGCTTTGCCCGCTCGTATCGATTTCACCTCTGTGCCGGTCAGTTGGATCCCGGCCTCATAGGTCTCCAAGATGTCGTACTCGAAGCGGGCGCGACGGTTGTCAACCAGGGTTTTGACGTTGGGATCCACAGCCATAGGCTTTCAGTAGACCAGAGGACCTAACGAGAGGTCAGGGATCCCTCCAATTTTCGCACCGCCCGCCCAACCAAGCGCTCGGATTTGCCGCGCCAGAGAAAGCGAATGGGGGTACCGGTAAAGTCCAGGTTTTGCCGGAAGTGCTTTTCCAGGAAGCGGCGGTAGTTATCCTTAAACAAATCGGGATCGTTGACAAACAGAACAAAGGTGGGGGGCCGATCCGCCACCTGGGTGCCGTAGTAAATTCTGCCCTGCTTGCCCTGGCGGTTGGTGGGGGGCGATTGCCAGGCAAGAGCATCCTGGAGCACTTCGTTGACCACAGCGGTGGGAACCCGTTTGCGGTGGGCGGCCACCACGGTATTTACCTGCTCAAAGATTTTGTGGGTGCGTTGCCCGGTGAGGGCGCTGACAAACAGGAGCGGCGCCCATTCGATAAAGTAAAGCCTGTCGCGAATTTCGCGGGTAAAGTCGTTGATAGTATAGGTGTCTTTGTTTTCTACCGCATCCCACTTGTTGACCACGATGACACAGGCGCGGCCCTCTTCTTCGATGCGCCCGGCCAGCCTCTGATCCTGTTCGGTAACCCCCTCCAAAGCATCGATCACCAGCAGCACTGCATCCGAGCGCTGGATGGCCTTGAAGGCCCGGTTGATGCTGAAGAACTCAATGCCGTACTGCACGCGGTTTTTTTTGCGGATGCCGGCGGTATCGATGAGGCGATAGGGCTGCCCTTCCCAGGTGACCACGGTGTCGATGGCATCGCGGGTGGTGCCGGAAATGGGGCTGACGATGGCCCGCTCGGATCCTACCAGGCGGTTGAGCAGGCTGGATTTGCCGACGTTGGGCCGTCCCACAATCGAGACGGCGATGGGATCCGGCTCGCCTGCGGCTTCTGCGGTCACTTCGGGCAAGTGAGCCAGCACCGCCTCCAACAGCTCGGCTACCCCATTGCCATGGATGCCGGAACAGGGGATCGGATCCCCCAGCCCCAGCTCCCAAAAGGCTGCTGCCTGAGCCAGGCCCATCTGCCCCGACTCGCACTTGTTTACGGCCACCACCACCGGCAGGGGTTGTTTGCGAAGCCAATCGGCCACTTCTGCATCGGCGGGTGTCAGTCCCTCTCGGCCATCCACCACGAAGATCACGGCTTGGGCCTCGGCCATGGCTGCCATTGCTTGCTGGCGAATGTGGGGCAGAAATTCGCTGTCGTCGCCAAAAACCAGGCCGCCGGTATCCACCACCCGCAAGCGGCGCCCGTTCCATTCCACCTCCTGGTACAGACGATCCCGGGTCACCCCAGGCTCATCATGCACAATGGCCGAACGCACCCCCGCCATGCGGTTGACGAGGGTGGATTTGCCCACGTTGGGGCGGCCCACAATGGCCACAAGAGGTAGGGGCACTGTTGGCTCGTCGATAACTTGGGATATCTATCCTAGCTGTTCGGGATCCCGGATGCCCAAAGCCGCCAATCTCGATCATTGCTTTGGATACAGGTCTGGCGGTAAGTTAGGTACCTATCCTCCCATCAGGCACCGGCTGTGCCCCTTCCCCATTCTTGCCATGAACCGCGCTCTCGTTCCCGCCCAGCGGCTGAACAAGCTGCCCGCCTATGTCTTCGCCCGCTTGGATGAGCTGAAGGCCCGCGCCCGCCAGCAGGGGTTGGATTTGATCGATCTGGGCATGGGCAATCCCGATGGCCCCACCCCACAGCCGGTGGTGGAGGCGGCGCAGGCGGCCATTGCGGATCCCGCCCACCACGGCTACCCGCCCTTTGAGGGCACAGCCAGCTTCCGCCAGGCAATCACGGATTGGTACTGGCGTCGCTACGGGGTGGAGCTGGATCCCAATGGGGAGGCGCTGCCTTTGCTGGGATCCAAAGAGGGGCTGACCCACCTGGCTCTGGCCTATGTGGATCCCGGAGATCTGGTGTTGGTGCCCAGCCCTGCCTATCCAGCCCATTTTCGCGGCCCCATGATTGCCGGCGGGCAGATCTACCCGATGATGCTGCGCCCGCAGAAGGGGTGGTTGATCGATCTGCAAGAAATACCGCCGGAAGTGGCCCAGCAAGCGCGGGTGCTCTACTTTAACTACCCCAACAACCCGACGGCGGCAGTTGCGCCCCGCTCTTTTTTTGAGGAGGTGGTGGAGTTTGCCCGCCGCTACGATCTCATCCTAGTGCACGACCTGTGCTATGCCGAGCTGGCTTTTGACGGCTACCGGCCCACCAGCCTGCTGCAGATCCCAGGGGCCAAGGACTTGGCAGTGGAGTTCCACACCCTCTCCAAAACCTACAACATGGCCGGCTGGCGGGTGGGATTTGTGGTGGGCAATCGCCAGATCATCCAGAGCTTGCGCACCCTGAAAACCAATCTCGACTACGGCATTTTTGCCGCCATCCAAAAGGCCGCCGAAACTGCCCTGCGCCTGCCGGATAGCTACCTGGAGCAGGTACAAGAGCGCTACCGCCGCCGGCGCGACTATCTGATCGGCCGCCTAGCGGAGTTGGGCTGGCGGATCGAGCCGCCACGGGCGACGATGTATCTCTGGATCCCTACCCCTCGCACTGCTGATGGCACCCCCGAGGGATCAACAGAGTTTGCCCTACGGGTTTTAGAGTCCACCGGGGTGGTGGTGACTCCCGGCAGCGCCTTTGGAGAAGGGGGAGAAGGCTACGTGCGGATTAGCTTGATTGCCGATTGCGAGCGCATGGGGCAGGCCATCGATCGCTGGGCGGAAGCCGGGATCCGCTACTGCTGAGCCTCAGTCTTGCGGGAGTTGGTACTGCTCCACAATCCGCCGGGCAAAGGGGGGCACGTGCTGCTCTAGCTTGTGCGGATAGTGGCGGAGCACATAGAGGTAGTTACGGGTGAAGTGGGAATCGATGGAAAAACGGGCATATTCCAAACCGCGTGGCCCAAACCGCTCGATCACCGCCCCCATGATCTGGGCCAACCACATCGGTAGGGTCAGGGCTTGATCGTAGGCTGGGATCCCCTGCTGCACTGCCGCCCTCCGGGATCCCTGGGAGATCACCGGTTGGGTTTCCAGCTCCTCCCAGACTAAGTCCAACAGCTCTTGCCCCCGCTGATTGCGCACCAGCAGCCACTGCCAGCCCAAGGGGGATCCCATGTAGCCCACCACCAGATCTGCCAGAGCATTCACATAGTCAAAACAACTGAGGCAGGAGGGGGCAAACACGTCCTTGAGTTCTTTGGTCTTGAGGCCGAAGAAGGGCACCTTTTCCACCGAGCCATCTTCGTGTTTGAAGTGGATGTGGAAGTCTTGCATAAACTCGTAGTGCACCACCGTCTGTGGGGAGCGGCTGGTGGTTTCTAGAAACTTTTGCAGCCCGGCGCGACTGACATTGTCCACACAAGGCGTGCCCAACACATACAGCTTCTCTAGGCCCAGTTTTTTTTCCACAGCCCGCAAAGCTTGGATTTGGCAGCCCACCCCGATCACCAATAGGCGCTTGAGGCCGCTTTGCTCCACCTGCTCCAACACAGACAAGTTGGGAGAAAGAGTTGGCTTGTTAACTCGCGCCGCCCAGACCGCTTCGGGGGTACGGGCCAGGATGGGCCGTGGCTGAAAGCGATCCCGCTCATCCGCCTGCACGCACACCACCCCTTCCACCAAGCCAGTGGTGAGGGCCTTCATGCCAATGCTGCTGACAATGCCCGTCCACTGGGCCCCCGGGATCGGATCCCGCTTGCGGGCTGTGTACATCGCCTCGTAGACACCAAAGTAATCGGTATCAGTGACGGCAAGGGATCCTGAGCGCAGCGATTCCCGGGATCGCCCGTGGGTCTGTTCTTCCAACTGGGTCAGTTGCTGGTTCAAGAAGGCACAGGCTTCTCTGACGTGGGCCACGTAGCGGGTATCGCAGAGGCCGCACTGGCTGCACAGCTCTTTGGCCGGATAGCGGCCGGAACGGATGGGCCGGGCTGGACGCGGTGAACGGGATCCCATGATTTCTAGTGTTTGCGTAAGCGGAATGGAGTCCAATGGATCTTTATGAGCTTTGCTATTTAAGCTTTCTTTGAGATCTAAAGACACAGGCACCTCAGGCGTTCGCAGCAACGGCAACCAAGGTGCTCTCTTCAGTTTGCGGCCAAAACGGCAGATAGCGGCAAAGAACTTCGAGGGATCCCTGGCCAAGGAGGGCAAAATCCCAGAGCCTCTATGAATCGCTGTAGCGTTCTTCTGCCCAGGGTTCACCGCGCATGTGGTAGCCGTTGCGCTCCCAAAAGCCCGGCTGATCTTGGGGGAGAAACTCCAGGCCGCCGATCCACTTGGCACTTTTCCAGGCGTACAGGTGAGGGATCAAAGTGCGCACCGGCCCACCGTGATCTACCGGGAGCGGCTGGCCTTCCAGGGTGTGAACCAGGTAGTTTTCGGGGCGGATGAACTCCTCCAGAGTCAGGTTGGTGGTGTAGCCACCATAACAGCGTTGCATCACCGCCTTGGCCTCAGGAGCGATGGATACTGCCTGCAACACGTCCGGGATCCGCACCCCTGTCCAAGTCACATCCAACTTTGACCAGCGGGTAACACAATGAAAATCGGCGGTGAACGTATGTTGGGGCAAGGCCAGCAGATCCTCCCAGGTGAGCACTACTTCTTTTTCCACGGATCCCCAAATGCGCAGCCGCCATTCTTCTGGCCGGATCACCGGCGTATCGCCGTAGGTGAGCACCGGAAAGCCCCGCGCCAAATGCTGCCCAGGGGGTAGCCGACCCGACAAGGGATCCTCTCCTGCCAATTTTTGAAAAGACTTGCCCACCCCAGTTACCTTGCCCTTCAAGTGCGATCACTACCCTATCTCCAATCGCGCCGAGGAGATAGAGTTCTCCAGCCGTTGAAAGGGGTGGCGGGAATTACAACGGTTTTTTGCCCAGACCACTTTCTATCGCCCAGCGGGCCAGTTCTGTGCGGTTGTGCAGGCCGGTTTTGCCCAGCATGTTGCTGACGTGGCTTTCGATGGTGCGCTGGCTCACCCCAAGAGTTTCGGCAATCTCGCGGTTGGACAGGCCCCTGGCCACGTACTGGATCACCTTGGTTTCTGTTGGCGTAAGTTCAATTTCCCGATCCAGTTTTATGACCGGCTGAATGCCCACATTCTGCACTTGTAACAGGCGCTCGGTATGTTTGAGAGAAGACTCCACCTGCGCCACCAATTCTTCCGGCTCAAAGGGCTTGACCATGTAAACATCTGCCCCTGTGGTCAGGCCGCGCACCCGATCCGCTGTCTGCCCACGCGCCGACAGAAAAATCACAGGTATCCAGTCTGTAGCACTGTTGGAGCGAATGGTTTCCACAAAGGTGTAGCCATCCATCTCCGGCATCATCACATCGCAGATGATCAGGTCTGGTGTGAAATGGCGCATCGCTTCCAACCCCTCCAGACCGTTGCTCGCCGCCACCACCTCATAACCGCGAAACTCTAGGTAGTCCTTGGCCAGCAGGATTAAGTTCGGATCGTCATCGATGAGCAACAGTCGCTTTGGGTTGTCCACGGTTTACCTTTTGAGCGCTAAGCTAAAAAGTTTTAGGTGAAGAAATACGGAATCTCCTGTTTCCGTGACTTTCACTGTAGGGAAACGACTCTTGAGTACCACCCTTTTGCTTGCTCAATTGGGGAGCAGCCTATGGTAACTGTGCCTTACCCCTAGGATATCACACATGGAAGAAGTGGAAGTATCCACTTGCGAAATGCTGGCAACAGTATCTCTACGCAATTTAGGGACTCCAGTTGGTAACCTCATCCCAGGAACTTGGCAGAGCTGGCCTCTGCTTGAGACTCGCAGTACCCAATACATAGCCGTAATCTACCTGAGAACCCGTATCTCATATGTCTATATGTCATATATCTATATGCTTAAGTACCCATGTATCTGACATCTGCTACCTGTTCATAGTGTCCGTATGTCTTCTGGCCGGGGTTTCCAGGTAGGCAGGCGGGCAGAGCTGATGGAGAATGGAAGAAAGCCTGCAATCTGACGACAGCCGACATGGGGAGAACGGGTGGAAAAGGGCACACTGGTGGAGTTTCGTTACAATAACGACCGTGTGTTGGCAGTGGTTCAGGGCACCGAGGGCAAGAAGAACCTACTGCTGGGGGTGCCTTCCGGGCAGGTTCACAGTGTTCACCCTCGCCAGATTACCTTTGCTTTGAACGGGGGATCCAGCTTCACGGCTTCCGACATTCCCGGCTTTTGGCAGGCGGTGCAAGCAAAGTTGGATCCCGAAAGTTTGGCGTTGGCCTGGGAACTGGTGCAGGAGGAGCGTCAGCCCCTGAGCTTGGCCGAAATGGCTCGGCTGTTGTTTTCTGATGATTCCCCGGTCTCCACCTATGCCGCCTACCGCCTCTTGAGCGAGGATCGCACCTACTTCAAGCAAAAGGGGGAAAGCTACGAACCCCGCACTCCGGCTCAGGTGAAGGAGATCCTCCATCAAGTGGCCGTTGCCCAACAACGGCAGCAGGAACAAGCAGAGTTTGAGGCCCACCTGCGGGAGGCTCTGGCTCATCCCGGTCAAGGGTATCCCTGGACTCCTGCCGAACGGGCCCGTTTGGAGTTGCTGGAACGCCTGGCCTTACAGGGAGCGGCGGCAGCCATTCGCAGCCACGAGGATCTCTCTTCCAATCTCAACCCGTCGGATCGGGAACGGGCCTCGCAACTGCTGGAGCTGATGGGGTTTCCTGACACTCCGCAGGGGGCCTTTGAGGCTTTGGTGGCTCTGGGGCTGTGGAGCCGCCACGAGAACCTGGCCCTGCGCCTCACCGGGATCCCAACCCAGTTCCCGAAGGCGGTGGAGCGATACACCCAAGCCCTGCTCAGCCAGCCTCCCTCTTTCTGGGATCCCCACCTGCGGCAGGATCTCACCCACCTCCACACCTACACCATCGATGATGCCAGCACCCGCGACATTGACGATGCCCTCAGCGTCGAGTTCTGGTCGGATGACGCGGTGAAGCTCTGGATCCACATCGCTGATCCCAGTTGTTGGGTGCAGTGGGGGGATCCCCTCGATTTGGAAGCCCGCAAGCGTGGCACCAGTGTCTATTTGCCGGAGCGGGTGATCCCGATGTTCCCGCCGGAGTTGTCCACTGGCCCGATGAGCTTGGTGCAGGGAGAGGTGCGGCCTGCCCTTAGCTTTGGCATTCTACTGGGATCCGACGGCCAGATCCGCGATTCCAAGATTTGCCTCAGCCAGATCAAAGTGACCTACCGCCTCACCTACGAAGATGCCGATGAAATGTTGGAGTTGGGGGCAGAGGCTCAACTGACAGCCATTGCCCGGGCAGCCCAGTGGCGTTATGGGTGGCGCATGGCTCAGGGGGCCATTCAGATCGGCCTGCCGGAGCAAGATATCAAGGTCATCGACGAGATCCCCCACCTCCGGGTAATCGAGGATACTCCTGCGCGGCAGATGGTGGCGGAAATGATGGTGCTCACCGGCGAGGTGGCGGCTCGCTTCGCCAGCCAAAATGGGATCCCGGTGCCCTATCGTCTGCAGCCGGCTCCCGACTTACCTCCTCCCGAAGTGCTGGATAGGTACCCTCAGGGGCCAGTTCGGTCTTTTGCCATCATGCGCTGTCTATCGCGGGCGGAAGTAGCCACCCAGCCGGGGCGACATACAGGGCTGGGGCTTGAGGCCTACTGTCAGGTTACCTCCCCGATTCGGCGCTACCTGGATTTGGTGGCCCATTACCAGATCAAGGCTTTCCTGCGCGGGGATCCCTTGCCGTTGACGGAGGCGGATGTGCAGCAGCTGCTGCTGGGGATTGAGCCGGGCACCGCTGAGGCCAACCAGGTGGAGCGGAAATCCAAGCGCTATTGGAGCATCGAATACCTGCGCCTGCGACCGGGGCAAATTTGGCGGGCTCTGGTCTTGGGCTACCTGCGCGAGCAGGAAAACTTGGTGTTGGCCATGCTGGATGAGATTGCCTTTCGGGTGCCGGTGCGCCTAGAACGCCAGATTCCTCTGGGGGCTTGGATCGAGTTGGAAGTTGTGCAGGCGGATCCCCGTGCGGACGTAATTGAGCTGCGCGAGGTGGGACGAGAGGCGGCCATGTGCGGATAGATGCACCTTAACCTGCTGCTCACCCAATCTGCGCGGATAGCTGATACAACAGAGGGGGAAGTCTCAAAAGTCTGGATCGTGAATTTTCTTTAGGGGGGATCCCATGACTGCACGACCTTCCGGCCCACCTCCAATCGTTTACATTCTTTTGTTCGCGATACTGGGAGGCGGCGGCTGGTATGCCTATCGTTCCGGCCTGTTGGACTCATTCCTGAATAGAGAGAACACACCTCCCATCCCCAGCCAGATTCCAACTGCCCGGCCCCAAGCCCCAACAGCGCCCAACCCCCCTCAGGCCCAGGTACCCAACCCGCCTGCCAACGCCGTTAATCTGGATACTTCTCTGCCCAACCCAGCAGTGCTCCAGGTGGATGGCAGCGTCACGATGATCCGGATCGTCTTGGCCCTGAAGGGAGGCTACACCCAGCGCAACCCCGGCATTCCCCTCACCTATGGGATCCCGGATGGCAAGCCCAATGGATCCAATGCCGGCCTGAAGGCCCTGATGGAAGGTCGCATCCAGATGGCCGCTAGCTCCCGCCCCCTCAATGCCAGCGAAGTGCAGGCGGGTCTACAGGCGATCCCGGTGGCCAAAGATGCCCTGGCGGTGGCGGTGGGGGTGAACAACCCCTACAAAGGAGGACTGACGCTGCAGCAATTGGCCGATATCTTCCAGGGTCGGATCACCAATTGGAGCCAGGTGGGCGGCCCGGATCGGCGGATTCGGGTCCTCAATCGCGCCCCCCAGAGCGGCACCTACAGCGTTTTCCAAGAACTCGTGTTGTTGGGGCTGCCCTTCGCTCCCGATAACCCTCCCTACTTCACCACCGCCACAGAAGATGTCACCACCCCGCTGCTGCGGGCTTTGGGAGAAGATGGCATCACCTACAGCACTGTCGATCAGGTGCAAAACCAGCAAACGGTGCGGATTGTGCCCATCGACGGCCAGATGCCCACCCGTGAGGCCATCCAGAGGGGCAGCTACCCCTTGGCGCGGACTGTGTTTTTGGTGGCACCTCAAAGAACCAGCCCTGTGGTGGCCGACTTCATCAACTATGCTCTTTCGGATCAAGGCCAGCAAATCATTGGCCGCACTGAGTTCATCCCCCTCCGATAGCAACCCAAAAATAGCATCTGAGATAGCCGCCGACAGCAAGCGCAGCGCGGTTCCTCTGCTTTTCCAGAAGACGTCTTCTACCTGCTTTTAGATGTCGTGATTATTCTAAGACACTGTACCCACACCTAAAACGGTGAATATGCCAAGCCAAAAGGCTTTTCTCAGTAAACCAGGCGTCTTGCCCTAACCTGAAAGACTATAGATTTCTAACAAGCTCAACTTTTCAATTCTCTCGGCGCACAGCGCTCTCATGCCACTTGCCCAACACCCTGTCGGATAGAGCACTTAAGGAAATAAAGATCAGGATCCCCAAGCCGGTGACCAAGATCAAGGCCGCAAACATGCGGGGCACCTGCAGGTTGAAGCTGGAGATCAAAATCTGGTAAGCAATCCCGGCCCGTTGCCCACCGGTACCGGCAACAAACTCCGCCACCACCGCCCCAATCAAAGAAAGGCCACCGCTGATGCGCAGGCCCCCCATGAAGTAGGGCATGGCACTGGGCAGCCGCAAGTAGATCAACGTTTGCCAGCGGTTGGCCTTGTACAGTTGGAACAGGTTGAGCAGGTTGTGATCGACGCTGTTCAGCCCCAGAGTGGTGTTGGAAAGAATCGGGAAAAAAGCCACAATCCAGGCGCACACCACCATCGCGGCAAAGGTGTTGTTGCGCAGCCAAATGATGATCAGCGGGGCGATGGAGACAATGGGCATCGTCTGTAAAATCACCGCATAGGGGAAAAAGCTGCGCTCAATCCACTTGCTCTGGGTGAACACAATCGAGACCAAAAGCCCCGACACTGTGGCAGCCAAAAAGGCCACCACCGTAATTTGCACGGTGATCAACAGGGAAGGAAAAAGCGTTCCCCAGTCGCGAACGAGGGTTTGCACCACCAAAATCGGCCCCGGCAAGAGGTAGTGGGGCACTCCCGTTACCCGCACCGCCACTTCCCAGCCCACCAAGAAGAGGATCCCGACGATAAGGGGGGCAATCACTTCCAGGTTGAACCAACGGCCCAGATTCAACCCCTTTGCAGGCACCCCTGAGCCGGCACTCGGTATGTCTGCCTCATCCGTGGGTTGGGATCCGAGTTTTTCTCCAACTGCGCCGGTCAGCTTGGGCAGAGACCAATCTGGCCAATGGAGAGGCCAGCTCTCCCCCAAGCCAACAAGGGATCCCAGCCAACGGCGCCATGGCTCGAGAAGCTGGACAAACAGGTCGAACATATCGTGAGGTTGGGGCATCAAGGGACTTACGCAACAGAGAGAACACCGCTAAGCCAGGGATCCCATCAGCGCAAACGTCCAGCAGAGAGGGGGCGCAAATAGGGGGGATCCTGAGCTGAGCCGTGCATGGCCTCGTGCAGACGGGCCGACACTTCACGGCAGTAGTTGTTGTAAAGGGAAGAGGTGCGAAAGTCTTCCGAGCGGGGATAGGGCGCATCGATGGGAATATCGGCTATCACCCGCCCTGGGCGAGCCGCCATCACCACCACGCGGTTGGACAGGTAGACGGCCTCGTAAATGTTGTGGGTAACGAAGAGCACCGTCCAGCGCTTTTCTTGCCACAGCTCCAACAGATCGCTGTTCAACTTGCTGCGGGTGATTTCATCCAAAGCGCCGAAGGGCTCGTCCATCAGCAACACCTGCGGCTTGGTTACCAGGGCGCGAGCAATGGAAACCCGCATGCGCATGCCGCCCGATAGCTCGCGGGGAAAACTGCGCTCAAACCCCTGCAGGCCCACCCGTTGTAGAGCTTCCAAGACATCTCGATCGGCTTTTGGCTTGGGCTCACCTGCCAACTTCAAGGGCAGACGCACATTGTCCATCACCGTTGCCCAAGGCATGAGAGCCGGCTCCTGAAACACAAAGGCCAACTTGGGCTCCCCCTGGGGGGCGTTCTTCTCAAAACTTTGCCCCCATTCGATAGAGCCTGTGGTCAGATGCCCCAGACCTGCCACCAACCGTAGCACTGTGCTTTTCCCACAGCCGGATGGCCCCACCAAGCTAACGAACTGCCCTTCTTGGATGGTCATATTCATGTCCTGCAAAGCCACCGTGCCATTGGAATAGACCTTGCTGACATGGTTGAGGGTAATGACAGGGGTGGGCATGGCTGGCAATTCCCGGAGCAGAGGAAGCACACACTTTCAAAATAACCCTCTCTGCTGCCTCTGCTTGGTAGGCATAACTACAACTCTTGCCCTCAGAACCGGTTTCCAGAGAGTTTCTCACGGAAAGCTTGCGATGACCCAAATCGGAGCAGCAAGTCGGTATGATGTTGCCGACCACCCTCTGGCCAAGGAACACATGGGATCCCAATTTAGACCGGTTGAAGGCGCCGTTACTGCCCCGCAAGGGTTTCGAGCTGCTGGAGTGGCCGCTGGTCTAAAGCCCTCAGGAGCTGCGGATCTGGCCTTGATCGTTTCCGAGTGCGATGCGGTTGGGGCAGGCGTTTTTACCACCAATCAGGTCAAAGCAGCCTGTGTCACCTACAACCAAGGGATCCTTTCCCAGCAGCAGCCGGTGCGGGCCATTCTCTGCAATGCCGGGCAAGCCAATGCCTGTACCGGCGAAGAAGGGGAGCGCAACAATGCCCAACTGGCCCTCTGGGTGGGAGAACGGTTGGGGATCCCGGCCCATCAGGTGCTCACGGCCTCCACAGGGGTCATCGGGCGACAACTGGAAATGCCGAAAATCCAAGCAGCCCTGCCTGGCCTTATCGACAGCCTCTCTCCAGAGGGGGGGGAGAGCGCCGCCCGCGCCATCATCACCACCGACTTGGTGACCAAAAGTGTTGCCCTGCAAGCTGAGATCGACGGGTACACCGTCAGGGTCGGGGGCATTGCCAAGGGATCCGGCATGATCCACCCCAACTTGGCCACGATGCTGGCTTTTTTAACCTGCGACGCGGCTGTGGATCCCCGCCTGTGGCAGCAGATCCTCAAGCAAGCTGCCGACCTCAGCTTTAACCAAATCACGGTGGATGGGGATACCAGCACCAACGACATGCTCTTGGCCCTGGCCAACGGCCAAAGTGGGATCCCAACCCTGCAAGCCGGCACAGAAGCTGCCCAGACTTTGGCGGAGATGGTCAACCAAGTTTGCATTCATCTGGCTAAGGCCATTGCCCGCGATGGGGAAGGAGCTACCAAGCTGCTGGAAATTCGGGTGTGTGGGGCTGTGGATGATGGGGCAGCCCGGCATATGGCCCGTGTGATCGCCAGCTCTCCCTTGGTGAAGGCGGCAGCTTTTGGCAACGATCCCAACTGGGGACGGGTGGCAGCCGCCGCTGGACGGGCCGGGATCCCCTTCGACAGCCGCCGGTTGGATATCCGTCTGGGGGATTTTCTGCTCATGCAGGCGGGAATGCCCCTGGCTTTCGATCGCAAGGCGGCCTCTGAGTACTTGAAAGGGGATCCGGTGACCTTTACCGTGGATCTCCATCAGGGATCCGGCCAGGGCGTGGCCTGGGGCTGCGATCTCAGCTACGATTACGTGCGCATCAACGCCGAATACACCACCTAACGGGGGATCCCAACCATGACCACCGAATCGAACGCAAATAACGGCTTTTCTACCGAAGCCCAAGCGGCTCTGGCCAAGGAAGCGAGGCTTTCCCTATCCGGTTGGCAGCAAGAGGTGAGTCGAGGCTTAGAGTTTGGCCTCGAGGCAGCAGCCAGCATCGGCGATCGCTCCATCCCCACCTTTTCCCGTGGCGAATTGCCCCATTATGCCGGCATCAACACCTTCCTCAAGGCTCCCTACCTGGAGGATGTGCGCAAAGTTGGGGAGTACGATGTGGCAGTGGTGGGTGTACCCCACGATTCCGGCACCACCTATCGGCCCGGCACTCGCTTTGGCCCACAGGGGATCCGGCGCATTTCCGCTCTGTACACCCCCTACAACTTTGAGTTTGGCGTCGATCTGCGAGAGCAGATCACCCTCTGCGATGTCGGCGATATTTTTACGATCCCGGCCAACAACGAAAAATCCTTCGACCAAATCTCCAAAGGGGTAGCTCACATTTTCGGGTCTGGCGCCTTTCCCGTCATCCTGGGCGGGGATCATTCGATTGGCTTTCCCACGGTGCGGGGGATCTGTCGCCACTTGGGGGACAAGAAGATGGGCATCATCCACTTCGACCGCCATGTGGACACCCAAGAAACCGACTTGGATGAGCGCATGCACACCTGTCCTTGGTTTCATGCCACCAACATCCGCAACGCACCGGCCCACAACCTGGTGCAACTGGGCATTGGTGGCTGGCAAGTGCCACGGCAAGGGGTGAAGGTGTGCCGGGAGCGGGCCACCAATATCCTCACCGTTACCGACATCACCGAAATGGGCTTGGATGCAGCCGCCGATTTCGCCCTCGAAAAAGCCCTAGACGGCACCGATTGTGTGTACATCAGCTTCGATATCGACTGCATCGATGCCGGCTTTGTGCCGGGTACAGGCTGGCCGGAGCCCGGTGGGCTGCTGCCGCGGGAAGCGCTCTACTTGCTCAAGCGCATTGTGCGGGAAGCGCCGATCTGCGGCCTAGAGGTGGTGGAAGTCTCTCCCCCCTACGACATCAGCGATATCACAGCCCTGATGGCCACCCGAGTCATTTGCGATACGCTGGCGCATTTGGTGGTATCTGGGCAACTGCCGCGCCGAGAAAAGCCCGCCTACATCCACCCGGAGGCGACGCCAGAAATGGTCGGCGACTGGAGGTGAGAGATGCACGAGACCGACATGACCCGCGCCTTGATCCAAACACTACGCGACTGGTGGCAAAGTCAGCCAGGACAGCCTCAGATTGCTCGGGTGCACCTGGTGGTGGGACAGTTTACCTGTGTAGAGCCGGCCAGCCTAACTTTTGCCTATGCCGCACAAACCCAGGGTACTTTCCTACAGGGATCCCAGTTGGTCATCCGGGAAACGCCGCTCATTGCCTATTGCCAGCCCTGTAGCCAAGAGTACAAGCCAGAGATAGGCCGGCGCTATGCTTGCCCCAACTGTGGATCACCGATGGAGGAGATTCGCTCGGGCCGAGAGCTGAAAATTGACTACATCGAAATTGACTACATCGAATGTTCAACAAACTTCACCCCACCGGTGCAACCAGAAGTCGCCTAGGCCGCTCCAAAGCTAAGTCCCAGAAGGACAGCTGCTCCCAAGCTGAGGATGAACATCAAGCCGGCAGGCATTAACGTTCGGGTTTTGCGGTAGCGCAGGGCGAATACGATAGATCCCAGCACCGCCGTCCCCAAGCCCAGCCCCCAGTGGGGATCCACCCCCAGCAGCCCATAGCTGACTCCGCTGAGTGCGGCCCCAACCAGCCGCAGAGAGCAAAGAGTAGAGAGGAAAGAGGAGAGATTTCTTCCTCTCACTCCTCTCTTCTCACTTCTCACTCCTCGCTCCTCGGTACTCAATTCGAGACCTAGTACGTGCCCTCAAGAAGGACAAGGTAAGAATTAGAGACGCATAGACCGTTACCGGGAAAACCGTTTCTTTCCTGTCGCTCTCTATAAGATAAAAAGTCTGACTCCAATCCAATTGACCCCAGTCCAAGAAAGAGCGAGGATGCCAACCATGAGTACGACTGCAACTGCCACCACCGTTGTCCGGGTGCCGATTGTGGATGCCACCCCGGAAAATGTGCAACCCTTCGGCCAACTTTTGGGGGACGATGTGACCAATCCTGGCCTGGGGATCCCCTTTTATCAGGAGCGTGTCCTGGAAGGACAAAACATCGACTTTCAGTACACCGGTAGAGCTGTTATCCGTACCGCCAAGATCCTGCCCGGCTATCCACCTGTGCTCTGGCTAGAGCGCCACATGCGTATGACCCAGTTGTTCGTCGGTCTGGGGCAAGAGCCGTTCATCATGGTGATGGCTCCTCCCAACCATCCCCAAGAAGCTCCCGATCTCGACAAAGTACAAGCCCTGCGATTCCCTGCCGGGCATGGGCTGCTGCTGCACCTCGGCACGTGGCACGATTTCCCCATTGCCTGCGAGCGCCCCGCTGTGGTGCTAACCGCCAACTCTGAGGAAGTGGTGGAAGCCCTGGCCAGCATGAAAGGTGCCCAGGAAATGAATCAGGGGGATGTATTCAAAATTTCCCTCCCCCAACGGCTGAAAGCGGAGATCCACCTGGAGTTGGTCTGAACGCAAACCTGGATCCCGGGTCTCCACAGAATGCCAAAGCCTCAGTTCTAGAAGCGGCCCTCTATCAGCCTTTGGCCAGATAGGGGACTCGTCGCCTTATTGGGGTCGGCCTCTTGTACCGAAACCACCCTTTGGGCTCTTTCTCCCTTGCAAGGGACAGCGCTCTGCAACAGATTCTGGTAGTGGTTTATTTCTCCAAAAAGGTGCCCCGGCAGCATCCCATTTTGACTACAGGAGGCCGGTATTCCCGGATACTTGAAAAGCAAGGCGCGATGTTCATTTTGGGCAATCGCGAATGTCGTTACAGCCCTTTCGCGAGTTTACTCCGTCCGCATCTGGGTTCCCGGCCCACTTGGGTAAGGGGCTCTGGCAGCGGATCTTGTGCAGGTGACCGGCGGAAGGGCTGCTATCGCGGGCCATCTCGGCAGCAGCTTGACCCATCCAAACTTTGTCTAAGTATTCGAGAACACCTATCCACCCAGCGAAGAGCTTTGAGACAAGTTCAGAGAGAAATGCCCCTGCGCAAGGGAGGATTCACTAGCAAAGTGCGAGACAGAAGGCTACCTACGACTCTGCCAATGGGACTCTCTAGGAGAGGCGTATCCAACCGGAAGATTCACAAACGTCTGCAGCGTTGGCATCTGAAGAGAGTTGCCTTATATTAAATCAGCTAGCATGTTCGATATTTGCCAGAATTTAAGTTATTGTGAGAGCTGACATGCCATCCAATTGGTCAGACATCCATCCTCCCAATCCTGGGCAAGGGTTGGGTTCAGCCCAGTCTGCGCCTTCCCATTGGAATGAGCGCCACAGGGGAGAAGGCTCTCATGCCGAGTATGAGAGGAACGGATCTCAGACCAGAGCGGCGGATTGTCCAGAGGACTTCATGCCGAGCAATGCCGCAAAGATTAAGGTAGTAGGCGTGGGGGGTGGGGGTGGCAACG
>NZ_JANSIO010000079.1:0-2646 GCF_047462195.1 Synechococcus sp. R3-13
CAGCCATTGGGCTGAATACCTACGTGGGCGAGGTGGATCCGCAGCTTTTGCGCAGCATTTCCCCCTGATCTTCCGGCAAAAACGACACGTGGGCAGAGACAATCTTCCAGCCGATATCGGGGAACCTGTACCACATCTGGCTTTGGCGGCCCAAGCGAGGGATCCCGTTCACCGGACGGCGAAACTCTAAGGTGACCGAGCCGCAATCTTCCCCAAAGGTGACTACCTGCAAACGCAGCATCTCGCGGGCCAAATTCGTGGGAGGGCGCTGTTGGCGAAAAGCCTTGATCTCCTCTCCCCCGTAGAGATTTTCCCCCACCCCAAAGCGCACCACCTGGGGGCCATCCCAAAACAGGCGGTTCAGGGTGGGCACATCATTGCTCGTCAGGGCAGCTTCGTACTGATGGTAGAGTTCGGTTAGCTCTGCCACCACCTCGGGGCGATTGACCAGAGTCATGGGCCAGGCTCTTGTGCAGTCGAAATGGGCCTTGCCATCTTATCGGCTCAAGGAGCAGCAGGAGGTTCTAAAAGAACAGCGGGATCCCCCACCTTGCTCTGTCAGACAGCAGACAGCGGCAAGACATCTCCGGGTAGTCGGATCCAAGTCTAGGGGCTGAGAACGGCTTGCAAAGACCGCACATCGCAGTAGTACACCTGATGGCGGTGGGCATACCCCTTCAGCTCCACAGCCTGATGGGAGAAGCAGGCGGCTGCCTGCCCCAGCTGTTTGGCCAAGCAGGTATAGGTGTCCTGGCTGATCGCCAGGTCGGCGTTGAGGGTGCGGGTAGCGCTCTCGATGCGAAAGGCCAAATTCACCGTATCTCCCAGAGCCGTATATTCTTGGCGGGTGTTGTTGCCCACCTGGCGCACGATTGCCGAGCCTGTGTTAACCCCTGCCCCCAGACGAATGGGAGAAGGCAGCGGAAACTCACCGTTCAGTTGCTCGGTCATTTGAAACAGCTTCGCTATGGCCTGCAAAACCGACTTCACATCGAGGTGAATTCCCGGCGCTTCAACTCCTCCCAGGGGAGCGGTGTTGGCCTGGGGCACATGGAACCAAACGGCCATAATCGCATCGCCAATGTATTTATCAACGCTGCCCCCGTACTGCTGAATGATATCCCCACCCCGCCGGAACCAATCGCCCATCACCTGGGAAAGCAGGCGCTCGTCCAGTTGTTGAGTCAGTTGTCCGTACCCTCGCACATCCACCACCGCCACCGAGATCAGCCAGCGGGTTTGTAAAACCAGGGTGTCCGAAGGTTTGGCCGCGGGGCTGGGTTCTGAGCTGGCCAGGGATCCGCTGTGGAACTCCAGCTGGGATTGTCCAAGGGTGAGGTGATCCCCATCCTGCAGCAGGGTGGGAATGCTGACGCGGCGATTGTTGACAAACGAGCCGTTGCGGCTGCCCAGATCGATGAGATAGATGCTGTTGTTGTCGAGGTATTGCAGCAGGGCATGTTGGCGGGAAACGCTGGGATCGCTCAAGACGATGGCGTTGTCCTCATCACGGCCTAGGGTCCAAGCGGTCGCTCCCGAGAGAACGTGTTTTCTTTGGCTGCCATCCGGCTCTTTTAAGACTACATAGGGTGCGGCAGTGGCGGCAGATTCGCTCGTGACGCTCATGATGGGATAAGTTGTAGACGCGACCACACTTCAATAAATACGATACCCCGCTCCCCTTCGGTTGATCGGGAAGATGCCTGGGCTGGATTTCTAGGCTGTCTTCGTCGAGAGATGGAGGTCTGAGGATGGGCTTGGCGGGGGGCCAACCCGACCGATATCATTTTGTGTAGATACGTTAAGGTCTATGCTGGATCCCTTCCATCCCATCCCCCCTGAGCAGCAGCCGCTCCGGCAGTATGCAGAGCTGAGGGAGGCCTTTCCTTTTTCCTGGCCCGCTTTGGAGTGGATCCCTTACTTAAAACGAATCTTTGGGGTTTGGGGAGCTGTTGTGCTGGCGGTTTCCCCGCTGGTTTGGAGCAGCTTTGCCGGAGATTGGGGCCACTTTGTCTCTGGGTCGGTGCTGGGGGCCAATGTCTTGCTCGGCCTGGTGTTGCTCCATCTCTACTTGGGATGGGCTTATGTGCGGCGGCGCTTGGTGCAGGCCCGGATCCCCTACGAAGAGAGTGGCTGGTACGATGGAGCGATGTATGTCAAGTCAGAAGAGGAGCTGGCACAGCATCGGCTGATCGTCAGCTATCAGATCGACCCTGTGTTGCAGCGCCTGCGACGGAGCTTGTGGGGCGTGGTGGGCCTGAGTGGGTTGGCGGCCCTGCTTTGGCCTCTGGGGTAGAGGGCGGCGGCTGGTTGGCTGTTTTTAGGATCCCGGACAGTGCACATCACTTCTGATCTGGCTCAAACCTTGCGACCCACCGCTGTGGCCATCGGGAACTTCGATGGCTTGCATCTGGGCCATCAGAAGGTGCTGCAGCCGATTCGAGATTCTCTTCAGGGGGTACGTACTGTCCTCACCTTTCATCCCCATCCCCAGGAAGTCTTGACGAGGCGGCCTCAGCTGTTGCTCACTCCCCCTGCCGAAAAGCTGGATCTGTTGGCGCAAATGGGCTTTGAGCAAGTGGTACTGCTCCCCTTCACCCCTGCATTTGCCTGCCAGCCCCCCCAAGAGTTTATCCAAACGGTACT
>NZ_JANSIO010000080.1:0-2145 GCF_047462195.1 Synechococcus sp. R3-13
CTTTATCTTCAGGTAACAGATGATTAAGGGCTTTATCTGATAGCCCTGCCGCCGTCAATAGACCAGATTCAATCCCCTTAATTTTTAGCAAATCAGCAGGGGTTTGGGCTGATGATGCCGCCGTTTGTAGGGCGCGCGCTTCCGCCACATAAGGCGTGGCTTTACGATTCTTCTCTAATGCAAGAGATACAAAGCCTGCGCGAGTTGCTTCGTAGGTTGTAACTAAATCATCGCTGGAGTTTAGATGGCTTCGATATGGGCTCATAGTTTTCTCCAAACATAAACGCATTTTCTTAAGGCTTCTCGTCCATGTTCACCCATTTGCTGGCTGCTGTTGCCCTTGTCGTTAGGCAGTACAAGTATGTTTTCAACGAAAAATCCTAATTTTTCGGCAATATTTGAAAGGATTAAATCAACAGATATACTTGCACCAGCATAACGCACGTTGTCATTTACCATAATCAAAGGAGCATTGGAGCGCAAAAGTCTTGCGCCTTCCGCAATAATACACGCCATTTCATAAAAGTATCCCCGAACCATTCTAGGGATGCCATTGTTATTGAGCAGTCCTTGTCTTTTTTGTTCATCCAAATATTTCAAAACGGCTTGCAAAAGTTCTTGCTCGTCTGCGGCGGACATTGCACTTGTCCAAAGCGGATTGATGGCAAGTAAGTCCTTTGCTCGATTTTCCACCGTGCAACTCAACATTTCTTGACGTAACTTTACAAGACCCTTTTCGTCAGTATTGAGCAACGCTAGTTCAAGGGCGTAGGTTCTCGTGTAATCGTAGCGATTGCAATATGGCGGCGAAGTAATAATAGCGTCAAAAGACTCTTTTGGCATTCTTGGCAATATTTCAAGGGATGAGCCGCTGTATAAAAATATATCGCCTGGCTTTCTGTTTACGGGGAATAAACTAGATTGCTGGACGGGGGAAAGGTCAGTAATGATTTCTTGAATTTTCTCTGAGATAGCCTGCTCAAAACTTAATATCTGACCTTTATCAAAGATTTTCTTCCCTTGTCTACGCCCTGACCGATAATCCCACCGAAGATATTGACCATCTTTGCGGGTAAAACTAATGGACTCTAATACACAAAATAAAGCAAAATGTAATACTGCCTTGACACGGTCATTTTCCTGCTCGCAGGCGGCTAAATATTTCTCAATGGCTTCTTTGGTGACTTCAGGATACGCGCCTTTAGTAATTCTTAATTCTGGCAGTTCTACTTTTTTATCGAAATTTTCCCAAATGTGAAACTTTGCCCATTTTTGTAAAGCGTCGAAGTCGCTAGATGTAAATTCTGATTCAAGAATTTTCTTGGTGGCAATAATTTGTTGTCCAATAGGCAACAACTCGATGCCAACTGCATTGATTCCCATTGCGCTAGCGGCAAATAAAGTTGTTCCGCTTCCTGCAAACGGGTCTAGGATTGTTCCTGCTGAAATTTTGTATTTTTCAAGGAAATATTCCACTAAAGATGCAGAAAACGCTTCTTTGTATTTGTACCAACGATAAACAGGACGGTTTTTGTTTGCCTGAAAACTTACCAAAGAACGAGTTAAGGCAGGTTGAATTACCAACTTTCCTTTGAAATGTTCTTCAAGACTTTGGTCAAGTTGGTCAATTTCAATTAGTCCAACATTTGTATTACTTACTAAAAGTTTTTCATCAGTTAACACAGCCCACGCCCTCCAAGTGATATTTTAGAACAAGTATACTACATGGGCTATTTCATCATCTCTGAATATTTATTTATGTGCTTATTACGCAAGGGGCAAGCCAACATGTGTTTCTGCAGCTAGATGACTGATAATCACTTAAGAAGCAGACTTTTCCATCGCCTAGTGTAATGCTACCCTAATTTGTCTGTATAGTCAACATTTTGAGCGATAATTACCTCCAAAGGGTTTTTATCTGGCTGAATGAGCATTAACACACCCATACCTAGACTCAGAAAGCTCCTGGAGCAAGTCAGCTAGAAATCGCAGGATCCGCACACTGTACTCATAAAGTCAGTGTCGGGAGGAATGTGCAACTTTATTTGCTCTATGTTATGATAATAGTGCGGACACCAGAAACGGTTATTTAAGGCACTGGTAACGGTCGATTGGGGCTGCCGTAAACCAGCCTAGAGGTCCGGG
>NZ_JANSIO010000081.1:0-1465 GCF_047462195.1 Synechococcus sp. R3-13
CCCCCCCGTGGGGAATGCAGAAGGTCTTGTGCAGGTTGAGGTGGCAGACATCGGCCCCCAGCTCGGCAGGACGGCAGAGGCCCACCTGAGCGTTGAGGTTGGCCCCATCCATGTACACCTGTCCCCCCGCCTCGTGGATTATCTGGCAAATCTCGCGGATCCCTTCCTCAAACACACCGTGGGTAGAAGGGTAGGTGATCATCAAGGCGGCCAGCCGCTCCCCGTGCTGCTCCACCTTGGCCCGCAGATCCTCAATGTCGATATTGCCGGCTTCATCACAAGCTACGCTCACCACCTGCATCCCCGCCATCACGGCGCTGGCCGGGTTGGTTCCGTGGGCCGAGGTGGGGATCAAGCACACCTGCCGCCGGCTTTCCCCTCTGGCTTGGTGGTAGCGGCGGATAGCCAACAGGCCGGCATATTCCCCCTGAGATCCGGCATTGGGCTGCAGAGAAACTCCGGCAAAGCCGGTGATCTCCGCCAGCATCTTTTCCAACTGGGCAAAAAGGGCTTGATAGCCACGGGCCTGCTCCAGGGGCACAAAAGGATGGAGCTGGGCAAACTCCGGCCAGGTAACCGGCATCATCTCCACCGTGGCATTCAGCTTCATGGTGCAAGAGCCCAAGGGGATCATGGAATGGGTGAGAGCCAGATCCCGGCTTTGCAGGCGGTGGATATAGCGCAGCAGCTCAGTTTCCGAGTGGTAACGGTTAAAGACCGGATGGGTGAGGTAGGGGGTGGTGCGCAGGAGCTGGGGCGGCAGGCTCTGGCCCAAGTCCAGCTCTGGGCTGTCGGGATCCCAAGCGGGCGGTAAGGACTCCGTTCCGCTGCGGGGAAGGGTTCCGGCGAAGATCTCCCACAGATCCCGCAGATCCTGAGCGGTGGTAGCCTCATCCAAGCTGATCCCCAGCGTCTGGTCATCGATCTGGCGTAGGTTGATCTGTCGCTGGGCAGCGCCGGCCTGGATCGCCTGCACCTGCTCTGGAGAAGCTACCTTGACCCAGAAGGTATCGAAGAAATGCTCGGGCCCCACCTCATAACCCAACTGGCAGATCCCAGTGGCCAAGTGATGGGCCTGGCGGTGGATGCGCTCGGCTATGTGTCGCAAGCCGCGGGGGCCGTGGTAGACGGCATACATAGAGGCCATCACCGCCAAAAGCACCTGGGCAGTGCAGATGTTGCTGGTGGCCTTGTCCCGCCGGATGTGCTGCTCGCGGGTCTGCAACGCCAAGCGCAGGGCTGGCTTGCCTTGAGCATCCTGAGAAATCCCCACCAGCCGTCCTGGCAGCAGCCGCTTGTGGGCCTCGCGGGTGGCGAAGTAAGCCGCATGGGGGCCGCCATAGCCCAAAGGCACGCCGAAGCGCTGGGTGGATCCCACCACGATGTCCGCTCCCCACTCTCCTGGGGGTTGCAATAGGGTTAAGCTGAGCAGGTCGGCAGCCACCGTCACCACCATCCCCTTCTG
>NZ_JANSIO010000082.1:0-25304 GCF_047462195.1 Synechococcus sp. R3-13
GAGCAAGGGATCCCAACGCAAGCAGCGGCGGAGCGGGCGCGGCTGCGCATCTTCGGTTCCAAGCCAGGGGCCTACGGGGCCGGCCTACAGGGGCTGATCGAGGCGCAAAACTGGGAAACAGAAGCGGATCTGGCCCGCGCCTACCTCAACTGGAGCAGCTACGCCTACCGGGCCGATGGCGAGGGAGAGCCGGCCCCCGAAGCCCTGCGGCGGCAATTGGCCCACCTGCAAATTGTGCTCCACAACCAAGACAACCGCGAGCACGACCTGCTGGACTCCGATGACTACTACCAGTTTCAAGGGGGGATGGTGGCGGCAGTGCGAACGCTCCAGGGCCGCAACCCGCGGATTTACTTCGGGGATCACGCCCGTCCCCACAACCCTAAGATCCGCACCCTGGCCGAAGAAATTGACCGCGTCTATCGCGCCCGCGTGATCAACCCCAAGTGGATTGCCGGCGTGATGCGCCACGGCTACAAGGGCGCCTTCGAGATGGCTGCCACCCTGGACTACCTCTTTGCCTACGACGTCACCACCCATGCTGTGCCGGATTTCATGTACGCCGGCCTGGCCCGCGCCTACCTATTGGATCCCCAAGTCCAGCAGTTCCTGCGATCCCGCAACCCCTGGGCGCTGCGGGACATGAGCGAGCGGCTGCTGGAAGCCCACCAGCGGGGCTACTGGCAAGAGCAGGCCCTGGAATTGCTGCCTCAGATCGAAGCCCTGATGCTGGAGATGGAAGCCTACCTGGAATCCCGCTCTCCCGTGGCGAGAGAAGGTTAAGTTCTGCTAAGATTTTTTCATCCAAACCAGTTGTGGAGGGATCCCAGGCCATGAGCAAATCTGAGCTGTTGCGAGAGATTCTGGGGCCACTGTTGGAGGACTACCGCTACTGGTTTGAGCGTTCTCGCCGCTTTTTGCAGGAAGAGACCCTGGAATTTATCAGCCCAGAAGAGCAGCAGTCCTTGCTGGAAGAGGTTTTGGCTGCCCAGGCGGAGCTACAGGTAGCCAAAGCGCTTTATCAGGCCTCTGATCAAGAGGTTGGCATCGACCCTGGGCTGATGGCAAAATGGCATCGCCTGCTGATGAAATGTGCCGAATTGGGCCGTCGATTTCGCCAGATTCACCCCTCCCCCGACCTGTAATGCTGCAGATTCTCTACCTCATCGCTTTTGTGGCCATTGCCTTTTTGGCCCTGCGCAACTTGGTTACCAATGTCATCACACTGGGCGTGGAAGAGCGCAAGGCCTCTCCTCGTCGTGCCCGCAAGCGGATCCCTCACCCAGAGCTGCTGGATGAAGATGGCAACCTCACCGAGGAGCCTCTACTGGTGATTCGCTCGGCCAGCTTGGAAGAAGCTCGCAGCCGTTTGGAAGATCTCTATTCCGGCTCGCCGGACGAAGATTAGGGGAGTTTCTTGGGCTTTCTCTCCTGGGCGTGGCTGCACTAGCCTGGGAAGGTACTGCGCGCGATTTGCCCGAGCGTCTGGTGGGCGAGTCAACGGAGATGGGATCCGACTTCAACGTGGAATCGGTGCTGGAGGCGGTGCTCGGCAAGCTGAAGGTTTTGGCGGAAACGGGACAAACCTTTGGTCAGCCGATCACTATTGGTGAGACGATTATTGTCCCTTACATGTCCTTGCATTTTGGCTTGGGTGGGGGAGGGGGTAACTTTGGAAAGACTGCTCCTGGCTGTCGCGGCAACGGCGGGGATCCGGCCAGTCTGTTCGGGGGAGCGGGGGGCGGGGTGCGCATCGAGCCAGTTGGCTTTCTGGTGATCCGAGGCGAGCGAGTGGAGCTGCTGACCACCGTCCAGAAGCCCGACCAGTGGAACCAACTCAGCGAGACTCTGGTGCCCCTGTTGCAGCAGTGGCTGCAAAATCGTGCCGGCAACTCCTGAAGGGACTAGCCGCGAATGGAGAGGCGGGATCCCTGGGGAGAGGGTTGTACCTCAATGCGGCGGGGGAAAGCATCCTGCAGGCTGGGGATGTGGGTGATCACCAAGATGCAGGCAAAGTCGGGGGCGATGGCGTTGATGGCGGCCAGCAGTTGGGCGCGTCCGGTGGCATCCTGGGATCCAAACCCCTCGTCGATGAGCAGCGTTTGCAGATCGGATCCCGAGCGCTGGGTGAGCAGGCGGGACAGGGCCAGGCGAATGGCGAAGTTGATGCGGAAGGCTTCTCCGCCGGAGTAGGTCTCGTAGGGGCGGGTGCCGTGGGGATCGGCAATGAGAATGTCGAGGGTGTCATAGGGACTCCGTCCCGCTACGGAGGACAGCTTGGCCGGTGAGCAATAGCGTCGCCCGGAGCGCTGGGTAACCAATTGCAGGTGCAGGCGGTGTTGGGTAAGGCGGGCCAGGATCTGGTTGGCCTGGGCTTCCAGCTCGGGCAGGACATTTTCGACGATCAGGGCAGGGATGCCGTTGCGGCCGTAGGCATTGGCCAGCTCTTGGTACACCTGCTGCTGGCGGCGGGCCTGTTGCAGTTGCTGTTCCAGCTCGGCCTGTTCCGCCTGCTGTTGAACCGCCTGTTGTAGCCGTTGTTGGGCGGCCCCTATCTGAGACAGCACCTCATCCAGCCGCCGGCGGCGCTCCTGCAGGGTTTGGCGGATCCCTTCCAGCTGAGCAGGCAAAACCTCGGGATGCTCCGCCAGTTGTTGCTGAAGCCGTTCCAACTCTTGGGTGGCCTGGGCAAAGTGCTGGCGGCTTTCCTGTAGGCGTTGGGATAAGGCTTGGGTGCGGGCTGCCACCTCCGGCAGTTCCTGGCGGGCCACCTGTAGGGCTTGCAGGCGCACCGGCCAGAGTTGCGCTTGGGCCAGTTCGGCTTTCACCTGCTGGTGCAGGGATCCATCGTAGCCCAGGTGGTTTAACGCCTGTTCCACCTGAGCCAACCGCTCCGCCAGGGGAGAATCCGATCGCGCTAGCGGGCCGGAGTCCTTGGATACCGCCTGTTGCAGGGTTTCCAGTTGTGCCTGTAGGGAGGCGATTTGCTCGCAGAGGCGAGAGCGGCGCTCTTGGGCCTTGCGGAGTTCTTGAGAGCGGCCCAGGGCCCAGCGCCAGCGCTCCAGTTCTCCTCGTTGTAAGGCGTGCTCGCGCTCGTCATAGCCCAGTTGGTGCAGGGCCTGCTGGATCTGCTGGAGCTGTTGCCGAGCTTCTTGAGCGTAAGCTTCCCGGTCAAGGATTTCCCTCAACTCTGCCGCCTCTGCTTGCCAGAGCTGGATTTGCCGACAGCGCTCCTGCTCGGCTTCCCACTGCTGTTGCAATCGCCCTTGAAGGTGCAGGCGCTCATCCCAAGTGGCCAGTTCTTGGCTAAGACGGCGGTATTCTTCTTGCAAGAGTTCGATCTCCCGGTCGGCCACCGCCAGTTGTTCGCGGATAACAAACAGTTCGCCGGCAATTTCCTCTTGACGCTCGCGGTGTTTTTTCAGCACCACATCCCGCAGGCGCGGGCTGAGGGGACGGGCGCAGAGGGGGCAAGTCCAGTTGCGACGGCGTTGCGGAGCCATAAAGCCGGATCCCTGCGGCTCTGGTGTTGGCGTTGCGGGGGATGACTCGGCAGGTTGACCGGCGGAAGATAGGGCCAGGGATCCCTCCTCTTGTTCTGCTGCCTCCTCGACAAGGGCCGTCACCCTCGCCAAAGTGGGGATGGGGCGGCGCTCTCCCTGATCTCGTTCGCTGCGCGGAGCACTTTGAGCGGAAAACACCTCTTGACCTTCCTCCCAGGTGGTCACCAACAGGCGGCAGCGTTCTTCTTCCTGTTGCCACTGTTGCTGGAGAACCCGCTGGCGTTCCTGGAGCTTTTGCACGAACAGCCGCCGTTCTTGGACTTTTTCCAACACCCGCTGCTGGTAGAGACGCCGTCGCTCCAGCTCTGCCAAGGCGGCCTCTCCTTCGGCGATTTTCTGCTCCAGTTGCTGCTGCTGTTGGGCTAGAGTTTCCTGGCTTTGCAGTTGCTGGCTGAGAAGCTGAACGCGGGCTTGCAGGCGTTCCCGCTCGCGGCGGATTTGCTCTTGCCAATGCTGTTGCTGCTGGAGAAGGACGGCGGCTTGAGCTTGGGCTTGGTTCAGGGCCTGGAGACGCTCTTGAGCTTGCTGGTAGTGGCGCAGGCCGATTTCGATGCGCTCCTGTTCTGCCAGCAATTGGGCATCGGCTTGGGCCTGGGCTTGGCAGGTGGCCAACTCCTGTTGCAGCCGTTGCATCTTGCGCAGTTGCTGCTGTTGCTGCTCTGCTTGCTGGGCTTGCAGCTTTTGGCGTTCTTGGAGCAGATGCTGCTGTTGCTCGAAGAGGTGGTGGAGATGGCGATCTTGGGCCATCAGGGCTTGGTAGCGTTCGTAACCCGCCAGGATGTCTTCACTCTGGGCGATCAGCTCTTCCAACTGGAGCAGGTGCTGTCGCTGGGCACGCCACTGTTGCTCGGTGTGCTGTAGGTTGGTGCCGAGCTTTTGCAAGTGTTGGGTAAGGTGTTGGTGGCGCTCCTGCAGGATGCAGCGATGTTCGTAGAGGCGCTCTAGGGCTTGCAATTCCTGCTGTTGCTGGGCTAGGAGCTGCTGCAGATGAGTTTGCCGTTGTTGGAGTCGCTCCAGCTCGGCTTGGATTTGGCCAACGTGGGCCTGTTGTTGGTTGAGCTGCTGCAGGCGCTCTTGGAGCAGATCGGCTTTGAGTTTGGCACTGCGCGCCTGTTCCCGGCAGCGGTCGGCCAGCAAATCGTACTGCCCCAACTTGAGCATGTCGGCCAAGATCTGCTTGCGCTCGCCGGGACGCTTCAGAGTGAAGGCATCTGCTTGTCCTTGTCGCAGATAGGCGGAGTGAATAAAGGTCTCGTAGTCGAGGCTGAGCTGACTTTGAATGGCCTGTTGGGTGGCGCGCATGCCGCGGCGGGTCAAGCTACGCCAGCGAGGTTGGCCGTCGGTTTCTCCGGTTTGAATTTGCCACTCCAGGGATCCCTCGCCCGATAGATGACGGCTGCGCAGGATGCGGTAGGTTTGTCCTCGGGAGCGGTAGATCACCTCTACCCAGGCTTCGCTGGCCCCCTTGCGGATGAGATCGCTGTCATTGCTAGCCCGGCTTTGCCCCCAAAGGCCCCAGGTGAGGGCATCGAGCAGGGCAGACTTGCCTGCCCCATTGGGGCCACAAATGCAGGCAGTATGGATCCCACGCAGATCCAAAACGGCATGAGCATAACAGAGAAAATTGTGCAAGGTTAGGCGAACCGGGATCACGGAAAACTCTGAGGGGCTCTGGTTGCCAGAAAAAATGGGGTTGAATTATTTAATCCAGAGTATCGCGATAGCGGTGCGGAGCATCTTGAAGTTCTTGGCAGGATCCCAAGTCTTACCTACTTTTTGGGGTCGCGTTGGTGGCGCAGAGCGCTTGGGAGATGCCCCTACTTTTGGGAATAAGCTGCTGGCCTGGGATCCGGTCGCAGCAGCCGCTGACACAGTTGGGCAATCTGGGTGGGGCTAGCCCCATCCAGCCAGCGGTGAAAGGCTTGGGATTCCTGAAGGCGGCCCATCAGCAGCGTGGGGATCTGCTCCGGGCCGTCCAGTTCCGCCAGCCATTGCCGGGGAAAGCCGGTTACTGCAGCCAGATCCTCGGGATCCCGTCGGCCTGCTTGCCACAGCGCTTGCAGTTGGGCAATCTGCTGGGGGATCTGCTCCCAGCGGTGGCCAGAAGCAGTCAGGATCAGCGTTTGCGGCTGTGCCTGTTGCAGCAGTTGGGCCAAGTCCGCCGGTAGCCAGGGCCAGCGGGCCAGCACCAGCTTTGCCCCTTTTGGTGGTGGAACAAGGTTCTCGGCCTCCTGCCCGTCGTAACAGATGGCCCCTTTCAGCGAATCCGGCAGGGGTTTCTGCCGAAAATCTTGGATCTCTATGGGGGGAGCAGAAAGGGTGGGTGCCTGCCACTCTCCCGAAGGGCGCACTGCCAGCACCTTGCCCTGCCAAGGCTGTTTGCCCCGGTCATCCGCTTCCAACTGGAGGGCGATGTCCAAAGCTTGGCATTTTTGCCAGCGCTCCAGCTCTTCTCCGGCCTGCCAAAACCACAGGGTACGGGATCCCGGCGAGCCTTGGAGTTCAAACTTGAGGTGGCGGCCATTGCGGGAGACTCCCAGGTTGGAGCTATTGGGACGGAAGTTCATCAAGGCAACGACGGGGTTGGGATTGCCGTGCCCAAAGGGCTGCAGAAGCTGCAATTGCCGATACACCTCATCCAGCTCTGCCACCCCATCCCGATCCTGAGAGACCAGTAGCTCCCAGTCGAGGATAATCTCCACCGCCAAGGCGCGAGCCTGCTGATCCGGGCTAACCCGCGCGGCCAGCTCCCGCTGCAACGCCAGTTGCACAGCGGCCAGGCAAGCCAGATCCACTTGGATCCCGGCTGCCATAGGGTGTCCGCCTCCCCGCCGCAAGAGGGGGCGCACGGCCTCGATGGCCTCCACCAGGTTCACCCCTGGCAGGGAACGACCCGACCCATGGCCCAGCCCTGTGGCTTCGTCTTTGGCAATCAACACCGTCGGGCAGCGGTACTGCTCCACCAAGCGCGCCGCCGCGATCCCCAGAACCCCTGGGTTCCAGCCGGCTTCCGCCAGAACAATGGCTCCTTCCCGGGTCAGATCCAAGCTCTCTACCTGTTGGCTGGCCTCTTGGATCACTTGCTGGGTGAGCTGCCGGCGCTCTTCGTCAAGGGCAACAAACCGTTGCACCAGCGCCTGGGCCCGCTCTGGATCGGAGGTGGTCAGCAGCTCCACTGCTAAGCTGGCGTCTTCCAAGCGGCCAATGACGTTCAACTTGGGGGCGATGCGAAAAGCAATATCCTGGGTTGTCGGCGACCTCTGGAGCTGGCCGTTGCTAACCTGGGCCAGCAGAGCTCGCAACCCCGGGCGCTGCGTACTGGCCAGCACCGGCAGGCCCCGCTGCACCAAGTAGCGGCACTCCCGCTGCAACACCGCCACATCGGCCACAATTCCCACCGCCACCAGATCCAGGTGCTGCTCGACACCAGGGATCCCTAGGGCTTGGTAGAGCGCCTCCGCCAACTTGTAGGCCACTCCCACCCCCGGCAAGAAGCGTAGCGGATGTTCAGCCGGCAATCGCAAGGGGTTGACCACCGCATAGGCAGCGGGCAAGGGATCCGGCAGCATGTGGTGATCCGTCACGATCACGTCCACCCCCTGGGCTTGGGCCATGGCAATTTCGGCAGCATTGCCCACCCCGCAATCCACCGTCAGGATCACTTGGCAGCCCTGGGCCAGCACCTGCTGTAGCCGTTGAGGATTGAGCCCGTACCCCTCGGTGCTGCGCAGCGGTATGGAGAACTGGACTCGGAAGCCCAAGGGTTGTAACGCCGAGAGCAGGAGACTGGTACTGGTGACACCATCGCAGTCAAAGTCCCCCCAAATGCACAGGGTCTCTTCCCTTTCCCGCGCCTGTAGCAGCCGTGCCACCGCCCGCTCCAGATCCGGCAGGGATCCCGACGGTGTGGGGGAATAGTGTTCGGGATCCGCGAAGGCCTGCGCCTGCTCCCAGGTGTGCAGACCCCGCAGGGCCATCACCTTGGCCGCATACTTGCCGTATTCCCGGCTCAGCTCCAGATTGAACTGGGGGGGAGTGGGCAGCAGCTCCCAGCGGTGCGGAGTATCTTCGCGCCAGCCGTAATCCATGCAAGCTAGGCCGACCCCTTGGCCGACAAGAGTAGAACTTCTCAGGAGCCTATCAAAAACGGCCCAGGGGGGAAATGGATCCTAGAGGAAAGGGCTGGGGATGATGGGCTACCTTGAACCCTACTGGCAGCAGTGAGAAGCCACACAGCAGGCGGAAGGGTGCTCGTGATTGTGGGTGGCACAGGCTTCGCTGCAGTAGAGTTGACCTTCGTAGCGATAGCCTTGGCTGCTCTCGAAGCTGCAGTTGCAGTGTTCACAGGCGCAACGGACAAGGGTGCTGGCAGACATGATTTTCTCTCCTTCCCTTCTTTCTCGTTTTTTCCTAGGGATCCTCTTGTCGAAGATCCGCGTCTCTACACCCTAGCGGTTGCTCGGCAACGATGCTGAAACAAGAATCAGACTCATTTGCGTCTGTAGCCATTCCAAATCACGGCAACACTCCCCTCTCCCTTTGGAACAGAGGCTGGGGGTGAGAGCCCGGGAAACCCTCTCAGATGGATTTGACCGGTCTGCGCGCCCCTTTCATAGCCCTACCTGTCCTCAGTTCCCAATAGGTGCTCGCCAGATCCGGCTGAGGTTAAGAGAATCCCATAGCCCCCCAGCCCATCATTGACTATGATGCGGGCGTGAGGTGTGAATAAGTACCTAAACGATGGCAACCCAACGCATTTGCTTTGCTCAAGTCTCAGATGTCCACCTGATGCCCGAGACAGGGTGCCGCTGTTGGTGGATGTCGGATTCCCCTCGCCGCCAGTTGGAAGCAGCCGTTGCCCATCTCAACCAGGTGCCGGATCTGCACTTCGTGGTGTTTACCGGAGATTTGGTGGATCAAGCGGATCCGGAGAGCTTTCAATCTTTCCAGGAGATTGTTGCCCAACTGCGGGTGCCCTATTACCTCAGCCTGGGCAACCACGATATCGACACCCTGAGGAGAAAGGGACGCTTTAACCGAGATCAGTTTATCCGTTGGTGCCAAAGCCAATTTCCCCTGTCCCTGGCTCCCACTGGTTACGTCGATTACAGCCTTTCCCCTCTGCCCGGGATCCGCTTGATTGCCCTCGACGCCAGCCTGGGACGCTTCCCTTTGCCTCAGGGCGTGCTCCGCCCCTCCCAACTGCACTGGCTGGGCGAACATCTGCAAACGGTGCCGGAAGAATGGCTGATCCTGCTGATCCATCAGCCGCCCTTCATTGCTCCCACTCAAATGGACGCGGTTTTGTTTCGCAAGTACCGGCTCCTCAGCGAACCAGCCTCGGCGCTACACGCTCTCTTGGCCCGTCACGGACGGGTGGTGGCGGTGCTGAGTGGCCACCTGCATGTGCCGAAGGTGTATGTCCGCGATGGGATCCCCTACCTGACAGCACCTCCTCTGGTGGGGCCGGTTTCGGCTCTGCGGGTGTTTGAGCTGGAGGTGAACCCACGGCGAGGGGTGTTGCGCTACCACTGGGTTAAGTTGCCGGCATTGGATCCCAGCCCCCTCTGGCACGGCTTGGTGATGGGGATCCGACGGGATCGCTGGGGACAAATCCCTCTCCGGGCCAAGGGATCCCGCTCTCTCCCTCTGCCCGCTGCCGCCTGGTAATCAAAACCCCTAAAGCTTGACCGAATTAGTGTAGATTAAAAAAAGCAAAAATCGTCGAGTTCGGTGTCTTCCCCCTATGACAGCAAGCCTTTCTCCTTCTAGCCGCTGGGAGCTGGCGGCTCAAGCGCTGCGGGAGCAGTATCAACCTCAAGTGGCGTCCCTGAGCGAACGGTTTGAGCCTTTGTCGGCAAGCGACCTGCTCACCTGGGCGGTTGAAGAATTTGGAGATGGGCTGGTGCTGGCCTGTAGCTTTGGCCCGGAAGACCTAGTGCTGATCGATCTGCTCACGGCGATTAACCCCCGTGTTCGCGCTTTTTTTCTGGACACCGATTTTCACTTCCCGGAAACCCTACAACTGCGGGAGCAGGTGTTGGCGCGCTACCCCCACTTGCAACTGCAGATCTTCAAGCCCTTGCTTACCCCGGAAGAGCAGGCAGCTCAATACGGGCCAGAACTGTATCGCTCTAACCCCGACCTCTGCTGCAACATCCGCAAGGTGGAGCCCTTGAATCGTGCTCTGGCCGGTTGCACCACTTGGATTACAGGGATGCGTCGGGAACAATCCCCCACCCGCGCCGATATCGGCAAGGTGCAGTGGGATGGCAAGCGCAACCGCCTCAAACTCAACCCGCTGGCTGACTGGACAAATGGCCAAGTTTGGAAATACATCCTTGACCACGGGATCCCTTACAATCCCCTGCACGATCGCCACTACCCCAGCATCGGCTGCATCCACTGCACTGCACCTGTTGAGCCAGGGGCGGATCCCCGCTCTGGACGCTGGAAGGGCACAAGCAAGACCGAATGTGGCCTGCATACCTAACCCATGACTGCTTCCTCCATCCTTGAGGTGGCTCAGTTTGAAATTACCCCCGGCTCTGAAGCCGCCTTTGAAGCCGCCATCGCTCAAGCTTTCATCTATTTGCAGCAGACCGACGGCTACCAAGGGCACCAACTGCAGCGCTGTCTGGAGCACCCTCAGCAATACCTGCTGCTCGTTCAGTGGGGATCCCTAGAGGCCCATCTGGTCAACTTTCGCCAATCGGAAAACTTTGTCCGCTGGCGTGCCCTCATCGAACCCTACTTTGCTCGCCCACCCCAGGTGTTGCACTACCAGTTGCTGACCGGATCCCCTTTTTGATTTGAAATAGGGCACCTGTCCACTCTCCACCTAGGTTGACCCCAATGGGACAGGTTAAGATGTGATATTATTTGTTTCCGGCCTTCAGGCAGATGCACAGCGGCATCGCTCGTAGGGGCTGTTAACTCAGTGGTAGAGTACCACCTTGACACGGTGGGAGCCGCTGGTTCAATTCCAGCACAGCCCATGTCCTTGACAGAAGCTCACAAGACTCTGCTCTGGGAGCGGGTTACCGTGCTGGGCCGAGCCTTACCCTGCAGGTCTTGCGAAACTGGGGATCCCTCACCGCCACGGATTCTACTGGTAGATATGGGCCGCTTTTAGCATGTGGTAGGTGATCAGCAATTGAGTCAAAGCCAGGGGATAGCTCTGGAGCAGCTCGCCGGTGGTGCCGATCAATTGGCCGATGTTGGGGTTTCCCTCTAAGCTACAGAACTTGCCCAGGTAAGGGATTTCGTTGCAGAGCATCCGCTCCAATTCGATCACTTGGCTGGCCGTAGCATGGGCATCAATCTGCAAAACATCGACGGGCTTGCCCATATCCCGATCCAAATCCAAACGAATGGCAGAGCTAAGGTGATTGTCGCGGGCATTGAGGATTTGCCAAAAATCTGGGTGAGGAATGGTGGGGCGCAGCACCAAGCGTGCATTCAGCAATACCTCGTCTTGGTCGGATCCCTCTTGGGGCGGGTAAAAGGTGACCACTACATCGGCCCATTGGCGCTGTGGACGAATAAAAGCCTCTGAGTCGGGTTCGCGCTTTTTGAGCTCTTCTCGCACTTGCTCTTCGGTATATCCGCGCTTGCGGGTGTCCCGCTTAATCTTCCAAAGGGCTCGTAAATGTTCTGGGGGAGCCAAATAAACCTTGACATCGTAGCTATCCCGCATACCACGGGTAAAGTAGCCCAGCAGCCCTTCGACAATCACGTATTTGTTGGGCTTGACATACTCTGGCGGGTCAAAGGTGCCGGTGCTGTGGTTGTAGACGGGCTTTAGGATCGGCTGGCCGGTGCGCAAGAGCGTCAGGTGCTGCTGAACGATATCCAGGTAGTTGCAGTCGGGATGGAGGGCTGTAATCCCCAGTTCAGCGCGTTGCTTGCGGTCGTAGCGGTGGTAGTCGTCGGTGCAAATGACAGTGACGTTTTCTTCCCCCAAGACTTGGGCAATGCCACGGGTAAGGGTGGTCTTCCCAGCAGCACTATCGCCAACAATACCCAGAATAATCGGGCGCTGAGCCACGGATCCCTCTCCTGAATCGTGAACCTGGGGCAGAGAACTCCCAACAACACCGGCCAAACTCAACTTCGTTTCGACCTGCGGATGGCCCCGATCAGAGATGCGGATGGCCCCGATCAGAGAACAGGGATTGTCGGTCAGCAAACGAAGTTAAGCAAGCATTATCCGCTCTGGAGGGTATTGGGGCAAGCAAATGTTACAGTTCTTTCCAGCCATACCCACTCCAAGCCGGGGTAGGTATGCCCTTTGCCTGACAGGGATCCGCACCCAACTCCAGAAATCCCTACCGCAAGACTTAAAGATTGAATGTCCACAGCACCCCGACGTAAGGCCAGAGCGCTCTCACTCCATTGGCTAGGAACCCGGTTGCACCGGCATTGTAGAGCAACATGTTGAACTCATCCACAGGCAACTCGCAAATTGCCCTGGATCCCTATACTGGAGTAGGAGCACTGGAAGGCATCAAAGCAGCAAGGGTAGCATTAGGTCAGACCGCTAGAGGGGGAAGCAACCGATGGGATTGTTCGATCGGGTCAGCCGAATCATTAGATCCAATATCAATGCGCTGGTCAGCAGCGCCGAGGATCCGGAGAAAATCCTGAACCAGACCATTCAGGACATGTCTGAGGATCACTACCAGATGCGGCAAGCGGTTGCCCAGGCCATTGCTGCCCAGAAGCGAATAGAGCGGCAGTATGAGCAAGCACAGCAGAGTGTTGATGAGTGGCAAAGACGCGCCGAGTTGGCCCTGCGCAACAACAACGAAGCTTTGGCTCGGGAAGCGCTGGTGCGCAAGAAAACCTTTGCCGAGACTGCCCAAAGCCTGAAGCGGCAGTTGGATGAGCAGACTAAGCAGGTGGAGATCCTGAAGTCCAACATGACCAAGCTGGAGAGCAAGATCGCTGAGGCCAAGACCAAAAAGGACATGCTCATCGCTCGCGCCCGCGCCGCCAAGGCTTCCCAGCAAATCAATCAGGTTATCGGGCGGGTGGACGCCACAAGCGCCTTTGCCGCTTTTGAGCGCATGGAGGAGAAGGTGAACTCCCTGGAGGCCCAGTCGGCGGCAGTAGCCGAGCTGGCGGTAGACAATTTGGAAAACCAGTTTGCCGCTTTGGAGGCGGGTGGCTCGGATGTAGATCACGAGCTGCTGATGCTCAAGGCGTCGATCCAGGGTCAGTTGCCCTCTGGAGGGTCAAAGTCCTCAGGCCAACCTTCCACCGCAAGTGAGAGCGAGGTCGATCTGGAGTTGGAAAATTTGCGCAAGGAGATTGACCAGCTCTAACAGGCGGAATGTCGCTCTCCTCCGACTCTCAAGGCTCGCCGGGCTGAGTTTGGGCCGGGGGGTGGTAAGCTAACCAACAAGAACTCTGACAGCCCTTCTGCCGACCAGCAGGGCAAAGTCTGTCAGTAAAGCGTTCCACCTCGAGTGGCAGGGATCCCCAGAGGGTAATCAACCTGCGAAAGGGTCACAGCCTGCTTCCGGCAGGGCTGAGGTTAGTTTGCCTACGGTTTTGTGAGAGAACAAACAGCGATGACAACAGCAAGTATCAAGCCTCTCTTGGATGCCAAGCAACTGTTGCAGGCTTATGCGTCTGGCCAACGGGATTTTTCGGGCTCCAACCTGAGTGGAGCGCAGTTGAGTGGCGCGAATTTGAAGGGCATTATCCTACGGGATGCCGACTTGAGTGGGGCCGATTTGCGCGAGGCGGATTTGTCGGGAGCAGATCTCTCGGGAGCCGACCTGCGCGGAGCCAAGCTGCGACGGGTGAACCTGATTGGGGCTAAGTTGGTGAAGGCAGATTTGCGGGGGGCCAACCTCTACCGGGCCAAATTGCTCAGGGCCGACCTCAGCGAGGCCGAGCTGAACCGAGCCGATCTGCGGATTGGGGCCGATCTGCGCGGAGCCATCATCACCAACACCCATTTTCGCGGTGCCCTCTACGACGAGTACACCAAGTTCCCGGATGGCTTTAACCCTACGGAGATGGGCATGTAGCTGGGGCTTCGCTCAGGGGATCAGGTTCTGCCACAGTTGGGCCATGCCTTCGGCAGCCGCCACAAAGGATGGATTGTGCAGGTCGGGCTTGTTGTAGCGCAAGGGATCCCCTGCCAGATCGGTAACCCTTCCCCCCGCCTGCTCCACAATGCACTGGGCAGCGGCAGTATCCCACTCCAGGGTGGGGCCGAAGCGAGGGTAGAGATGGGCAGATCCTTCGGCCACAAGGCAAAGCTTTAGGGCACTGCCCACAGACTTCACTTCCAGAGAGCCACAGCGCTGCCGCAGCCGCTCGAGGAACTGCTCCGTCTCCGGGTTGCTGTGGGAACGGCTGGCCACCACTTGTAGGGGTTCTTGGGCGTAAGGGCAGGTGCGGATGGGCTGTTCGTGAACGCAGGACGGAGTCCTTTCCCTCTTGCAGGCCCCCAGCTTTTGCGCAGCCGCGTAGGTGAGGCCCAGAGCTGGGGCATGGACGACCCCCAGGATGGGGATCCCTTCCTCGATGAGAGCAATATTCACCGTAAACTGGCCGTTGCGCCCGATAAACTCTCGGGTGCCATCCAAGGGATCCACCAGCCAGAAGTGCCGCCACACCTGCCGCTGGGCGTAGGGGATCCCGCCCGATTCTTCCGAGAGCACCGGGATCCCTGGGGTCAACTCTTGCAGGCCCTGCAGGATCAGGTGGTGGGCAGCCAGATCCGCCTCAGTTAGGGGGGAGGCATCTGCTTTGAGTTGGATCGGCAGCGATTTTTGCCGATAGAAGGGCAAGATGGCCTGCCCTGCTGCTTCTGCCAGGCGGCACACCTCAGGCAGGAGAGCGGCCAGATCTTGAGCCTGCACGGATCCCTCCCCAAGCTAGAAACGCACCGGAATGGCATGGGCGGCCAAGTCGGCTTTGATTTGGGCAATCGTTAACTGGCCGTAGTGCAACAGAGAAGCCAACAGCGCTGCTTCTGCTCCCGCTTCCTGCAGAGCTTGGCGGATATGAGCACACTCCCCTGCTCCTCCTGAGGCGATCACCGGCACCGACACCGCATCCACCACCCGCCGGGTTAGCTCGAGGTCATAGCCGGCCTGGGTGCCATCGGCGTCCATGCTGGTGAGCAAGATCTCCCCTGCCCCCCGTTCGGCCACGGTTTTGGCCCACTCCACCGCGTCCAGGCCCGTCGGCTGCCTCCCCCCGCGCACGTATACCTCCCATCCCCCTCCCTGCGGCTTGGCGCGAGCATCAATGGCCACCACAATGCACTGGGATCCAAACCAGCGGCTGGCTTGAGTCACCAAATCCGGATCCCTGACCGCTGCCGAGTTGAGGCTGACCTTGTCCGCCCCGGCCCGCAGCAGTTGTCGGATCCCCTCCAGATCGCGGATCCCTCCTCCCACCGTGAGGGGAATGAACACCTGCTCTGCGGTGCGCCGCACCACTTCCAACAAAATCTCCCGCTCTTCGTGGGTGGCGGTGATGTCCAAAAAGACCAGCTCATCGGCCCCCGCCTGATCGTAAGCCTGGGCCAGCTCTACCGGATCCCCGGCATCCCGCAAGTGCACAAACTGGATCCCTTTCACCACGCGCCCCGCCGCCACATCCAGACAGGGAATGATCCGTTTGGCCAACATCGCTCTCTCCCGAGGACTCCATCCCGTTGACGCGAACAGAGGGGAACACCTGGGGATGGTCTTAGCCGAAGCTGATGACCAGGAAGGGTTCTTGAAACTTGGCCCCGGTCACCTGCCGACCCGCCAAGCTGGGGGGCAAGAACAAGTTGCGCCGCTGATCCCCGGCGGTAATGGTCAGCTCCGGGCCTGACTGGCTCAGCTCGATTTGGGCCTTGCTGAAGCCGGGAATAAACAGCTTGACTGTACGGGCTCCCTCGTCGATGGCCACGGGCGGCGGCACATCCGGCACGGCGAACATCCCCCCCACCGCTGCTTCCAAAGCCGACCAATCGGATCCCTGACGCAGGGGGAGTGTTCGTAGTGTCAGCGGGAAAAAATCGGCGGCCGAGACCTCTCCCGGAGCCAGAGGGGTAACCCAGAGGCCACCCACCGTCAGCCCTACCATCTGAGCGCTCCCCCAAAGGTAACGGGCGGTTTGCACGGCCATCGGGTCTGGGGTGGTCACCAGGTGGGCCAGCACACGGCGCGGATCGGCAATGGCCTGTCGTCCCTGCTCCAAGAGGTTAGTCATGCCCCCCAACCGCTCCGGCAGATCCTCCAGAGAGGAAAACTCCACAGTGCTCACCGAACGCAGCAACGGCTCGGCAAAGGGTCGCAGGGTTTTGGCCAAGTCGGATCCCAAAAAAGCTTGGGAGGCTCGCCGCCAGTACCAACTGGCCACCTCCGGGATCCCAAAGGCCCGCAAGGTGGTCAGATCCCCTGGCCCATCGTAGAGAATGCAGTCGTATTGGCCGCTGGCATCGTAACGGCGCAGAGCTTCCAGGGCCAGGGCCTGATCCATGCCCGGCAACACCCCCAGTTCCTGGCCGTAGATCTCCCGGAAAAAGGGGGTGCGCACGTATCGGGCTTCCAGCTCTTTGGCCGCCGTCCAGAACTGCTCCAGCAGCTGGGTTGTCCGCAACTGCACCACGCTCAAGTTGGCAGCAATGGTCACCGGCTCGCCGGAAAGCGGGATCCCGCCCAAAAGCATTTCCAGCCCCGGCCCCGCCTGATGGCCCACCAACAGCACCCGCCGCCCCTGCTGGGCTGCGGCCCGAGCTGCCGCCACGGCCAAGGTGCTCCGACCTGTGCCCCCCTTGCCCAGAAAGGTGAGAATTTGGCTCATTCCCGCTCCTCCCGATTCCGCTCTCCCGCCTCTCCGTAGATATCGATGTACAGAGATTGACCTGCCAACTGAGCTGCGGCCATCATCACCTGTCGAATCGCTTGCAGGGTGCGCCCGCCCCGCCCGAATACCCGCCCCCGATCCTTCGGGTCAAAGGCCAGCCGCAGCCATACCTTTCGCCCGCCACAGGTGGTTTCCACATCCATTTGAAGAGAGGCGCTGCTGAGCAGCGGTTCGATCAAAAGATGGGCGAGAGCCTTGTAGTCTGGCATAGAGAGCTAGACGACAGGAGGGAACAACTGGCCAAGCCAAGCTTAGCCGACCCTAGGCCTCAACCGCTTCCTCAACCTGAGGCTTTTCAACTTCAGCTTCTGGAGGACTTAATTCTGCCGCTGGTGTCTCGGTGGCAGCTTCGCTCAATTCAGACTCGGGAACATCGGCGACCTCAGCCTCGGCCACGGATTCTGTTGCAGGGGCCTCTTCTGCCGCCTCAGGGATCCCAGCTTCAGGCTTGGCCATGGCCAGGATGCGAATCGAGGCAACCACTCCGCCTTCCCCTGCTTTCAACATCTCGTAGATGCCGGCCTTTTTGAGGAGACTGTCCACGGTCTCTGTGGGCTGAGCGCCACAACGCAACCACTTCAGCAAGCCTGCCGTTTGCAAAACCGTCTCCTTGGTGCGCGGGTTATAGTAACCCAGTTCCTCTAGCGGACGGGCTTCACGGCGGCTTTTACTTTCAATGGCGATGATGCGATAGCTGGGTTGCCGCTTTTTTCCGTAGCGCTTGAGCCGCAATTTGACCATGGGGTATCCACTCCTTGGGGGACGCTCCGCAAGCTGTAAAGATCCAAAAAATCCAAAAAAGAGTTCGCCTAGACCCGCCAAGCCTGCTGAAGCTCCAGAGCCTCGCTCCGAGCCTTTGGCGTTTGGCCGGTAGACACAGGCTTTTTATTTTAAGCGATTTTCTGCTTGACTGGAACTTGACTGGAAAATGTCCGACCCCGGTTTGGAAGGCAACCTTCATGGCAGAGTTGAAGAGAAAACCCTACACTCAGCAGCAACTCCCATGATCAACTACGCCGATTTGACAGACGAGCAGCGCCAGCTCTACCTCAAGGCCCTGATCGCGGTGGCCCGAGTAGATGGCCAGTTGGACGAAGAAGAAACCTCTTTCTTCATGCAAATCGCAGAAGGGGTAGGCATCGAAGCGCCACTGGCCCAAACCTATCTGGCCGATGAAGCAGGTGCACCTTTGGATATCAGCGGGATCCCGCCCATGCGCAATGCGGCAGGGGCCTTGATCCTGCGGGATTTGGCAGCAATGGCGGTGGTGAACAGCCAGCTGGTGGAAAAAGAAGAGGAGCTAATTTTCGAGATCGGCAAAGCCATGCAGTTCAGCGCTGAGGAGATCAACGAGTTTATCGACTGGGCCTTCATGGGACTGCAGTGGCAACTCAAAAGCGCATCTCTGCTGGAGCGCTATACCCAGCCCTCCCCCCAACCTTCTGAATGACCTGGGGTACTAGGCAGCATCACAACGGCCAGCCCCCGCTGCAGATATTGACAGCCCCGCTTGGCGTTCCCCTGAGCCAAGCAAGGGGAGACTTTCATCAAGTTAAATCTGGCCATTGAGACTTAGCCGATAAAGCGATCCAGAGCCCGCTGCAACTCCTCCAGCTCCACTTCGATATTGCCGGTCTCGATGGCATGGCGGATGCAGTGGCGAATGTGATCGTCCAAAATTAGCCGCGCCACCCGATCCAGCGCTCCCTTGACGGCGGCAATTTGCAGCAGCACATCTGGACAGGGCTGATCCTGCTCGATCATGGAGCGGATCCCACGCACATGCCCTTCGATGCGAGCCAAGCGGTTGGTCAACTTGCGCCGAGACTGGGGATCATGATGGTGAGGCTGGGCCCGCCCAGACAGCGGCGGCTTTTCCAGCGCCAGCTCCCACTCCTCCTCCCAATCGGGTTCTGAAGGGAGCGGTGGAACGGAATGAGATCGAAGTGGGGGGACGGGATCCGACATAAAAAGGGCAAAGGACTGCCTGCATGATACCGCTTGGTTTTCCCCGAGAACGATGGGGTACTCTACAATAGAAAAAGATGTGAAATTTTGTAAAACCTCTCATACTTTGGCTCCATGACCTCTGTGCTCTCCCCCTTTGGCCCTGTAGAAGCGGATCTGGAGCGTTTACGCCAGAACCTGACGCGGTTGGTCAGTGCCAAGCACCCCATTCTGGCCATGGCTGCCGAACATCTGTTTTCGGCGGGGGGGAAAGGGATCCGGCCAGCCATCGTGCTCCTCATTGCCCGCGCCACCACCCCAGATGGAGAGATCACTCCCCGTCATTGGCGCTTGGCAGAGATCACCGAGATGATCCACACGGCCAGCCTGGTTCACGACGATGTCATCGACGCTGCCGACGTGCGACGGGGCATCGATACGGTGAATACCCTCTTCGACAATCGGATAGCCGTGCTGGCGGGGGATTACCTCTTCGGCCAAGCTGCTTGGTACTTGGCCAATCTGGACAACCTGGAGGTAGTGAAGCTCCTTTCCAAAGTAATCATGGATTTGCCGGAGGGAGAGGTGCGCCAGAGCCTCACCCGCTTCGACCCGGATGTGTCGATGGAAGACTACCTGGCCAAGAGCTTCTACAAAACGGCCTCCCTCATGTCCGGCAGTTCCAAGGCTGCTGGCCTGCTGAGCGGGGTTAGCGAGGAAGTGGCGGATCGCCTGTTCGATTTTGGGCGGGATCTGGGCATTGCTTTTCAGATTGTCGACGATCTGCTGGATTTCACCGCTTCGGCAGAGACGCTTGGCAAGCCTGTGGGATCCGACCTCATCCAGGGCAACCTCACTGCACCCGTTCTGTTTGCCCTAGAGGAATTTCCCCAGATGCGAGAGCTCATTCTCAGGGAGCTGTCCAACCCGCAAGACCTGAAGCAGGCCCTGGAGTGGGTGTATCAAAGCGAAGGGATCCCACGCTCTCGTCAGTTGGCCCGCGACTACGCCCAGCGGGCTGCCGAAGCGCTGTATAGCCTGCCGGACTCTGCGGCGCGTCGTGCTTTGTTTCAGATGGTGGACTATGTGCTGGAGCGGCTGCACTGAGCAGTCCCGACAGGGTCAAGCTGGCTTTCTACCGGGCTGTGTTGCCCAACACTTGGGCCTCTGGAAGAAGCTCAGGATATTTTGGCGGGGCGAAAAAGTGTAGGCGATTTGGGGGCCAAAAGCGAAAAATGGTGTTGCCGATGATGTTTTCTTCCGGCAAGAAACCCCACACATGGGAGTCTTGGCTGTCGTTGCGGTTATCCCCCATCACAAAATAGGAGCGGGGAGGAACCACGAATTCGGATCCCTGATTGGGAACTCCAGGACAGCGCTCGCCAGGGCAAGAATAGTCGGGGGGGGCATAGATGTAGTCTTCCCGCAGCGGGATCCCGTTGATGATGACCTCACCGTTGGCGATGCGAATGCGATCTCCCGGCAGGCCGATCACCCGCTTGATGTAGGCCCCGTCGAAGTTCAGTTTGGCGGGAGGGTTGAAAACAATAATATCGCCTCGTCTGGGCGAACCAAAGCGGTAGCTGACCTTTTCCACCACCAGCCGATCCCCTTCTTCCAGAGTGGGCAGCATCGAATCGGAGGGGATCCAACGCGCCTCTGCCACAAAGGTGCGAATGCCGAAGGCCAGCAACAGAGCCAGCACCACCGTCAGAAGGTTTTCCCGTTGCGCCTGCCACCAGCTGCGGGATCCCGAGCTGGCAGGGGTTTCCCCTGATGGCGACTGGGGCTTGGGCAGAGGAGTTGGATCTTTTGACGGCATGGAAGCTAACGAACAAGACTTCACGATCTCAAGATTACCGCACCCAATCCAGGGCAGCAGAATGGGAGGCCCTCCCATTAAACCCCTGCCGGAGAGACGAATAGCCGGCAATAGCATAGGATGGGTATTCTGGTGTACCGTACTCGCGACTGTTAGCCCCTATGACGATTTCAACAGAAGAGCGCCTAGAGCGAGTCGAGCGCCTGGTCGAGGCCAATAGCCAAGCAATAGCTCGTCTCACCCAACAACAAGAGGAAGTTTTGAGGCGGATCGATCGGCTCTCAGGGGATAGCGAAAAACTCTCGGAGCGGATTGAAAAGCTCTCGGAGCGGATTGAAAAGCTCTCGGGCGATGTCGAAAAGCTCTCGGGCGATGTCGAAAAGCTCTCAGGTGATGTCGAAAAGCTCACTTTTAAGTTCGACACCTCACAAACCATCGGGGAACGGCTGGAACGTCTAGCCACCAGCCTGATTGCCGGTGCCACCATCAGCATCATTGCCGGAGTGATTTTGGTGCTGCTGCGGGAGGGATCCCGTTGAAGGGATGTTGCTCGGGGCTGGTTTTGGGGGGTCAACTGCCGGAATTGAGTTTTTCCCAGTCCTGCTGGTGGATGGCGATCATCTGGGCTTGGGCTTGAATAGCTGCCAACACCTCCGTCATCAGGGGCCAGTCGCTCCGCGGCGGACTGGGGTACTGCTTAAGCTTGTCAACTGTGTTGCTGAGAGCACTTTGCAATTGTTGCAGCAGTTGATAGGTCTGTTGGGCCAAAGCTAGGGTCTCAGAGACGCGGAGGTTATTCTGGCCTTGTTGATATTTCTGGAGAGCTTCCCCTCGCAGGATGCTCAAGATGGCCCCTTCTCTAGAGGCGGCAGTCTGGCCACTTTTGGAGCGCTGCGGTATGACGCGCAACTGCAACACCAGTGGCTCCCCCCGGTACATCCGCTCCACCTCTGCCTGCTGCGGCTCCCCGATCAACTCCGGATCCAGCGCCATCATCCGCTTCATGGCGGTGATCAACTTCGCTCGTATGGACTCGGAGAGATCTTTGAACAGATCCCGCAAAATCCCCTGCTGGCGGTAGCGCACTCGACAAGAAGGCCCCTCTTGAGGCTCCACGAAAATTTGCTCGGCTTTCTCATCCAAAGCCCGCCGCAGCATCGAGTTGAGCAACTGCTGTACCGTCTCTTCCGATTCGTCGGCGGGTACGGGCGGAGCGGTTGGTCGGGCGGACGGAGGCTGGGTTGGAGTCAACTGCGTGGGGGGCCCCGCCGCAGGAGCAGGAACCTCCCGAGTCACCCGGTTGGCTTGGGCCTGGAGGCGCAGCCGCTCCACCTCTGCCGGGTCGGGGGGATGGCTGAAGTAGTAGGCAATTAAATCCTGCTGCTGCTGAGCGGTGAGAGGGATTGGCTGGACGGAAATCTGGGAATAGGCCAGCATTTTGCTCACATAGTCCAACGCCGCCAAATCCTGGGGATCCACCATGCCCAAGATGAGGCTGTCGGTATCCAGGGCCAAGGGGACGACTTGGTAGTAAATGCAGATCTCCACCGGCAAGTACTGGGCAATTAAGGCCGGCACTCGCGCCCGGTCAACAATGGAGTGTTGTCCCACCGCCAGAGAGGCATCTGGATCAGTCATGGCAAGCCCGGAGTGGATCCCGCACAGGCGAGACGTCGCTACCTGATCATAGAGTAAAGCCTACACCCTCGCGGCCTGAGGCCCATGGCATCCTGGCTCATCTGACCGGCGTAAATTGAATAATGTAATACTAGGGGTATTCTCCTCTACACCCAAAGCAGTAAAGCCTTGTTAAGTCTTGGAGTTAACATCGACCACATTGCCACCCTTCGACAGGCACGCCGCACGGTGGAGCCAGATCCGGTAGCGGCAGCGGTGATTGCCGAGCTGGCGGGGGCAGATGGCATTACGGTGCACTTGCGCGAGGATCGCCGTCACATTCAAGATCGGGATGTGCGGCTGTTGCGGCAAACTGTGCGCACCCACCTCAACCTGGAGATGGCAGCCACCGAGGAGATGGTGGCGATTGCCCTGGAGATTAAGCCTGACTACGTCACTTTGGTTCCTGAGCGGCGGGAGGAAATCACCACCGAAGGTGGGTTGGATGTGGCGGGGCAGGTGTCGCGCCTCAGGGATGTGGTCGGCCAACTGCAGGGATCCGGCATTCCCGTCAGCTTGTTTATCGACCCAGATCCGACCCAAATTGCCGCTGCTGCCCAAGTGGGAGCCCGCTGGGTGGAGCTCCACACGGGGCGCTACGCAGAAGCCTCATCCGCAGCTCAGCGGCAGGTGGAACTTGACCACCTGGAAAAGGCCAGCCAACAGGCCCTTCAACTGGGCTTGCGGGTGAATGCGGGACATGGTCTTACCTACTGGAATGTCGGCCCGGTGGCGCGGATTCCGGGAATGGAGGAGCTGAACATTGGCCACAGCATTATCAGTCGAGCGGTGCTGGTGGGGCTGGATCGGGCGGTGCGAGAGATGCGTCAGGCGATGGGACTAAGCTGAGGAGCAGGCCCGGCATGAACTCGGAATACTACGGCTACGAAAACTACGTTCTGGATCAGGCGGAGATTGAGCGCCTGTTGGATCTGCTGCCAGCCAGTATGCGGGAGAGTGTGAAGATCTTGCCCGCCTCGGAACGGCAAACGGTGGTGATCAAAGGCCGTCGGCAAATGCCCTGGGAACGGCAGATGCGGCTGTTCATCAAGCCCTACGAGTGGCGGCAATTTACCCCCCTGCAGCGGGCGGGGCTGTTCCTGCACAAGGTGGGCTACTACAGTCGGGCGGTGTCGCGGCAGATCGACTTTTACCTGGCCATAGCAGCTCTGGGGGGGTTGAGCTTGATCTTCGAGGCCGTACAACAGGATCCCGTGGGAGCAACCGTTTCGGGTGGTTTGAGTGGCTTGGTCCTCTGGCAGTTGCGCCGCGACCAAACCAATGACCGTCGTCTGTTGGCTGCTGACGCCTATGCGGTGGATCGCCTGGTGTTGCGCGGGATCCCGCGGCTGCAGGCGGTGGAGGCCCTAGGGCAGGCGCTGCATGTGGAGGCCCGTCTGGAGGGGCGCTCGGGCAATGATCTGCTGGACATGTTGCGCTACCAAAACCTCAAGCGGCTGGCCCAGCGTCCGGCGGAAGACATTGTGTTGAGCTAATCCCGGGTAGAGATGCTTTCTCCCTCGCGGCTGGGATCCCAGGCGGGCCGGTGGGGCCGCCATCTGCTGCAAGTGGCGGTGACCGATTCCACCAATCGGCTGCTCTTGGACTGGGGCCGTCGGTTCCCACAGCCGCTGCCAGTGGGCACAGTTTTGGTCAGCACCCGCCAACGGGCTGGGCAAGGTCAACATGGGCGGGTGTGGCACTCGCAGCCGGGGGGACTATACCTGTCCGTTTGGCTGGGATCCCCGCCCTTGCATCACTCGCTGCTGGAACTGACCCTGGCCTTGGGCTGGGGCATTGCGGGCCGTTTACGGCAAAACCTTGGGATCCCGCTGCGGCTGAAATGGCCCAACGATTTGGTGGTGGTGGACGAGCAGCGCCCGGATTCTCTGCTCAAGCTGGGGGGGATCCTGGTGCAAAGCCGCTTTGGGGGGAGCGGGCAACTGCTGGGGTTGGTGGCCGGTGTGGGGGTGAATGTCAACAACCCCGTTCCCATTGGGGCAATCACCTTAGCCCAAATTTTGGGATCCCCTCCGCACCGCTCACTCGACCGCACCGAGATTGCCGGCTGGGTTCTGCAGGGGATGGAGCAGGGATTCCACGTCTGGTTGCAAGGGGGATTTGCCCCCGTTCGCTCAGAGTACGAAGCCTGGATGGTCAAGCCGCAAGTCCAACGGCTCGAAAGGGGGACTAGCCTCACGATCTTGGGCCTTGCCGAGGATGGAAGGGTGCGAGTACAAACACAAGGGGAGCGACATCTGCAACAGCAGCAATCCATCCGGACGCTTACACCCGACCAAGTTCGCTTGAGCTATCACATGCCGGCGGGCGATAGCCTGTAATTTCTCTTGTGTTTTTTATGTGGCCTGTGTTGAACTCGGTGATGAAGCTTTTGGTTATGGCAGCGCGCCTTTTCTCCCCCCGAGCTTGGCGGCTGCGCTTTTGGCTGAAGCTGGGGCTGGCTCTGCTCTGGTTTTATCCCACTGCTCTGCTGGCCCAAACCCAACCAACCCCTTTGCCCCCGCCGCCCATGGTGGAACCGGCCCTAGACACGCCTGGGGCAGCAGCCCTGCTGCTGGATGGAGCCATTCCCCTGGGAGAGGGCAGCCCTGCGACCCTTGAGGCAGAAACCCGCCCAGAGACGGTAGTGGGCCGCGAGATCGTGATTGAGCCCCAGAAGAACCATGACCTGGTTCCCCATGCTCAGCCTGAAGGTGGGGTGCCGGTGGTGCTGATGGAACGCAGCTCCGGTCGCCGCATCATTCTCGCCCCCGGCCAAGAGATTCGCATCGAGGATCCCAGCCAGCCCCAAGCTCCTGAACCGCAAACGCCAAGGTTGCCTGAACTGGCGGCAGGTGACGAACGACTGCTCTACCCCCTACCTCACCCGGTGCCGATTACTTCTGGATTTGGCATGCGAATTCACCCCATCCGCGGAGAGCCGGAGTTTCATGCTGGAGTGGATTTGGGGGCCAGCATGGGCACGCCGATCTTGGCCTCTTTAAGCGGCAAGGTGGTCACTTCGGGATCCCTGGGGGGTCTGGGGATCACCGTTGTGCTGGAGCATGCCGGCGGTCGGCGCACTCGCTATGGCCACATGTCCGAAGTTGCTGTAACACCGGGGGAAGTGGTAGAGCGGGGATCCGTCATCGGCTATGTGGGGGCGACCGGAGCGGTAACTGGGCCGCACCTCCACTTTGAGCTGTGGAAGCGGGCGGTGGGGCAAGGGTGGGTGGTTCTGGACGCCACAGATGATCTGAAGGTTGCTGTTGCCCAGCTGCCGGGTTAGCCAGAGCCGGCTTGGGTTAGCATAGGTGGGCGGGCTCCAACTGGAATGCTGGCGCAGGTAACCAGTTGGGTCATGCAGGTTTTGCGGACGTGGCGGAACGGCAGACGCGCTAGACTTA
>NZ_JANSIO010000083.1:0-614 GCF_047462195.1 Synechococcus sp. R3-13
TGAGCTTATTATTGACTAGAGTCATGCTCCAAGGATCCTCACAATGCCACACTCCATCTGCAACGGGCCAGACCCTATCTTAAAATGAGGCAGGGGCGCTTTGCCGCCGGGCTTGTCTGCTGCCAGTTCTTGCACTTCCCATTTCCATGCTGACAGGATCCCATTGCTCCTCGACCGGCCAGGCCATCAGACAGCAGGTGGCCCAATTGGACGAGGGATCCCGTCGCGACAAGGCTTGGCTGGGGGATGCGGTGTTGAGCTTGTTTGCCCGGCAGTGGCTGCTTGGGCCACCTCAAGACTGGCAAGTGCCTTCCCCGCCCAGTTGTGACTTGAATCGCGCAGAACTCTTCACTTGGCTGACCTCCAATCAATTTTTGTCGGCCTTCAGGGATCCCACGCAGGTTGAGGCGGAAATCGGCCTGGTTTACGAAAAAGAAGGTCTACAAGCAGCGTTTGAATATATCCAGGCGCACCTGCTGCCTCTGTTTGTAAGGCAGGTGAACAACCGCGCCAAAGCCCTGCGTGGCAAACGCCACTAGCCAGTTTCTGAGCGAAGCAAGAGCGCGGCAGGATGGCTGGGCAGGTCGCCTCTTGAGGGGGAAGCAGAGTTAATG
>NZ_JANSIO010000084.1:0-3213 GCF_047462195.1 Synechococcus sp. R3-13
TCCTTATCCACCGCCAGAGCCGTGGGCTGCAGGAGCTGGGCCTGTTCTGCTGGGCCATCGACGGATCCCGGCTGGCCGGTGCCGGCAACCGTGGTCACTTCACCTGCAGGGGTGATGCGGCGGATGCGGCGATTGGCGCGGTCGGCAACGTAGAGGCTGCCATCTGAACCCAAAGCCAGCCCAGATGGCTCCCGGAACTGAGCTCGGTCAAGCCCCCCATCTCGGTATCCGGCTATACAAGTGCCGGCAAAGGTGCTCACCTGTCGTTGCAGGTTGATATAGCGCAGGCAATGGTTGCCGCTGTCGGCCACCCACAATCCCCCCTTGGGATCCCAGAGCAGCCCCTGTGGGGAGTCAAACTGAGCTTGATTGGCTGCTCCGTCGCGGCGGCCTGCTTGGCCTGTGCCGGCCCAAACTTCCAATTCCCCTTCTGGAGAAAGCCGAAAGATACGGTGCTGGGCTCTATCGGCTAAATAGAAGGCTCCTTCTGGATCCACGGCAATGCCGCCGATCTGCTGCAGGTAGATCCTGGACTCGGTGCCGGTGTCATCAGGGGTGTTGCCAACAGGATCTGCTGCGGGGGATGTGCGGCCATCCAGCAAAGTTTCCACCACCCAGGCCGATGCTGCCGGAGCAGTGGGGGTGGGAGAGGGATTGGGGGAGGGAGTAGCTGCAGGCCAATCGTAGACCAGTGTACCCAGCCCTTGCCCGGAAGCATCCGCAACGGCAACCCAAACCGAGCCGGAAAGAGAAGAAGGCGGCATCACCACCAGGCGGTCACCGCTGCGGGAGCGAATTTCCCCCTTCAGGATGCGCTCGGGATTGGCTGCTGCAGCAAAGAGAACTGTTTCCACCCGCTCCAAATTTTCCCCTGAGAGCAGCAACGGCTGGCCAAGGGTGGGCGCTGCCGAGCTGGTGTGCAGCAGCGGTACCCCCACCTCAGAGAGCACCAACATCGAAAGGCGACGCTGACGCTCTGTGTCTTGGGGAGGACGGTTAGCACCGCCAGAACCCCCAGAGCGGACAGAAAGGGTCAGGGATCCCTTCCCTTGCGCCAGAGTGGTGGATCCCCGATAGGCAATGGCGCTGAGCTCCGCTTCTCCGGCGGGGGGGTTGGTAAAGGTGAAGGTGGCCGGTTGCCCTGGGCGCAGAGGGGCAGTGGCGGTTTGGCGATAAGTGCCCAGGGTAATGCTCAGGTCGATCCCTTCCACCCCCGGCCAGGTGGGAGTGCGAGCCAGCCAGCGATCCACCTCTGAGGCCGGTAGCTGGGCCACCAGATCGGATCCCTGTTCCTGGAGCAGCAGAACGATGCGGTTGCTGGGCACCGACAAGCCGGACTGGCGGGCTTGCTCGAAAGTCAGAGAAAGCGGGGAGGGAGGGAGAGGAGTTGGAGTTAAAACCGGCTGTAGGGCCGCAGGGGGAACAACGCTGGGAGACAGACTAGAAGAAGAAAGCTCGCCACAGCCCGAGAGAGCCAGCACCAAGGCACTCAGCGCAGGCCAAGGTAGCGGTGTCAGGGAAGCCCGTCGTGGCATGATGCAGCTCATCCCCTCCCACAAACTGGGAAATGGCGGAAACCCAAACCCCCACGCTTACCTTCATCAGCGTACAAACCGGCGAGAATTGCCCAGCACCCTCTCTGCCGCAGGAGCCACCTCGACCAATGCCTTGGCCCCTGAACCGCATTCCTATTCATGACCAACCATCCTCACCCGCAGGTGAGTCGCACTCCTCACTCCATCTATCCTTACTCAAATCCCCACCGAAAGACCAGATAGCAGTTTCAGCGGCCAGGAAATCATCCAGGCCATAGCGGTAGCGCTGTAAGTCGATGCTGCCCGCGTTCGCCCGGTTCGGCTATAGAGTGGGGACAGGCCACTCTCGCGGATGAATCAAGTAGACGGTACCCCCGGAGTGCTCCAGCCACAACGACTCTAGCTGTTCGCGGCGGTAGGTACGGCGAACCTCTTCGTTGGTTTTGGCCGCCGGATCGTGGACGATGGGATCCCCGTGGCTAAACTGCTCCGCACCGCTGCCGCGAGCAAATCCCACCAGCACCGCCAAATGACCCTTGCTTTTGGGGATCGGCGCCCCTTCCAGTTCTCCCTCGCCCCAGGCATAGCTGAGGACCACCGGAACCCCTGCCGCGATCCAGGCTTCTGCTTGGGCCAAGCTCTCCAGCCGCGCCACCACGCCGGACAAACCCTGCTCGGCAGCATGGGCGACGTTGAAAACCCAGTTGCCATGGCCGTCGTAGACCCGGTCGTACACACCGGCCACCGCTGCGCGCACCAGCAGCTCACAGGGGCGGGGATCCCGCTTCCAGTAGGCCATCACCATCGCCAAAGAGGTGGGGCTACACCAGACCTCTCCCCCATCGGGGTACACCATCTGGGAGCACCAAGGCAGATCCAAGATTTTGCCCCAGCGGCTGGGATCCCCAGGGGATAGGCGGCTGGGCCTGACCGGCTCGTTGGAAATGGCAACTGCCACCTGATCCACAACGGCAGAACGGCCTGGCTCTTGCGTGAACAGGCGCACCCTGACCTGGAAGGCTTCTGCTCCGTTGAGGGTATCCTTGAGCACCAGCAAGTCCGTGTACAGGTTGCCATCCTCATCCTCTTGTCCTTGCACTGAGTGGCTGGCCAGAGTCAAGGGATCCGCAGCCCATACCCCGCCGTGATACCACTTTGTCCAGCGGTCTGAAAGCTTGGCCCGAATCCACAGTTCCAACCAGGTGCCGGGGGGCGTGGTGGCATTCCAGGAAGCGATTGCCCCGACCATAGGGAAGCTGGTGGGGACTGCTGGGCTGGTGGCTTCTCCCACCCAGTAGGGGCCAAGGGGATAGAAAGGGCGCCCCCGATCGCGTAAGCGGGACGGAGTCCTTAGCGCCACCTCAGGCTCTTCAAGGCTGACTTCTTGCCGCAAACCCTCTGGATCCAAGACCAATTGCCCTTGGGCGTTCAGGCGGATCCCTTGGGTTGACCAGTGCTGAAACCCCTGAGCTTCTCCTGCCCGCCAGCGCTGAAACCCGGTGCGATAGGTGGAGTGGGTCTGGGCTTGCATCGTCAAGAGTCCTGGAGAAGTTGGGACAGGCTGGGCCAACGTGGGCAACCCCAGCAAGAGCAGCACAACCCCGCTGACCAACCCAGACAGCCCTTGCCGTTCGCGTAAGCGGGACGGAGCATGACTCTAGTCAATAATAAGCTCAAC
>NZ_JANSIO010000085.1:0-3697 GCF_047462195.1 Synechococcus sp. R3-13
TCCTGGATGGCCCCCAGCCCATCTCCCAGAGCAGCCCGCACTTGGCCGCGATGGAAATAAGCCAAGCCCGACTGAGGATCCCCTTGCAGAGCTTGGTCGAAATCGGCCAGCGCTCCCTGCCAATCCCCCAACCGTTGCCGTGCCATACCGCGGCGCAGATGGGCATTAACCAGCAGCTCCGGCCCGCGTGGGATCCCAGGCCTCGCCGCCCACTGCAACACCTGCGAGAAGTCCTCACAGGCTGCCGGCCAATCTTCCCGCTCAACATGGAGTTGGCCGCGGTTGAGGTAGAGCTGAGGGTTCTGCGGATCCCGCTCCAGGGCAGCCGTGTAATCCTGCAGAGCCGCCAGGGGATCCCCCAGCAGCCAATGAATTCGCCCGCGGCTGCTGTAGGCACTGGCATCTTGGGGATCCAAAGCAATGGCCTGGCTCAAGTCCGACAAAGCCGCTTCGATGTTGCCCAAGTCCAGGTGGGCAATGCCTCGGTTGAGGTAGGCTTTGGCCATCTGGGGATCCAGCTCCAGGGCGCGGTTGAAGTCTGCCAGAGCGCCGCCGGGATCCCCCAGCCCCTGGCGAGCCAAGCCCCGGCAGAGATAGGCCCGCGACAGCTTAGGATCCAGGCGGAGAGCCTGTTCACAATCGGCCAGCGCCGGCTCCAGGGTGTTGCTGCTCAGGTAGGCCATGGCCCGCTGCAAGTAGAGATCCGCCTGGGCTGCCGCCTCTGCCTCAGGTAGCTCAGTGGCCTCAGCAGACCGTAGGGATAGGGCCTGAGAAAAATCTTCAACGGCCCCTTGGGGATCCCCCAACGCTTGTCGGGCCAGGCCCCGGTGGTAATAGGCTTTGTCCTGGCGAGGATCCAACTGCAGCGCTTGGGTGTAGTCCTCAATAGCCCCCTGTAGATCTGGCAACTGGGCCCGCGCCACTCCCCGGTTGAAATAGGCTTCCCCGTCCTGAGGATCCCGTTTGATCACCTCTGAGAAGTCGGCGACGGCCCCTTGGGCATCTCCCAAGCTGCCCCGCACCACACCCCGGTTGAAATAGGCCCGCACATCCTCTGGGTTGAGCTCAATGGCCCGCGAATAATCCTCGATGGCCTGCTGCTGCTGATTGAGTTGCCGGTAAGCATTGCCACGGTTGTAGTAGGCCACCGCCCATTGTGGGTTGAGGCCGAGAGCCTGGGTGTAGTCGGCAACAGCTCCCTCGTAGTCCTCCAGCCGGTAGCGGGCAATGCCGCGGTTGAAATAGGCGCGGGCGTCCCCTGCCAGTTGAATGACTTGGGTGTAATCTGCGATGGCCCCTGCCAAGTCCCCACTTTTGTAGCGGGCGCTGCCCCGCTGGCTGTAGGCGCGGCTATTTTGGGGATCCAATTGAATGGCCAACGTACAGTCGGCAATCGCCCCCTGGAAATCCCCTTGGCGGGCTTTCTCCTGTCCGCGGGCCAACAGGCGCGTCACCAAAACCTGATCCACCGAAACATCGCCGAGCGTCGCCTCTTGGGGAAAAGGCAACAGGGGCCGCAGCGCCTCCAACACTTCAGCAGCGGACTGGAAGCGCTCTTGCCAGTGGGGGCAGATCAGGCGATCCAAAATCTCGGCCAGCTCCTCGCTGACCTGAACCAAATCCCGCCAGAGCAGTTGGCCGGTGCGGGGATCGTCCCGGATCTTATGGGGAGGACGACCGGTGAGGGCTTGGATGGCCAGCACCCCTACGGAGTACAGGTCGCTGCAGGGCTGGGGCTTGCCGTTGAGCTGTTCGGGCGCCATGTAGCCAACCGAGCCAATCACCGTCGCCAACTGAGTTTGGCCGGGGGCATGGCTGACCAACCGCCCCACTTCCTTGACTGCCCCAAAGTCGATCAACACCAACTTGCCATCGGCATCGCGGCGCATCAGGTTGGCCGGCTTGATATCCCGATGGACGATCTGGTGGGCGTGTACATGGCGCAGGATCTCCAAAATATCCCACAACAGTTTCAAAACCTCGGCCTCGCTCAGCGGCTTGCCCGGGATCAGCTCCTGGCTGAGATCATGCCCGGCAACAAACTCTTGCACCAAGTAAAAATCCTGATCCTGCTCGAAGTGGGCCAAAAGGCGGGGCACCTGGTCGAAGTGGTTGAGCCGGTTGAGAACCTTGGCTTCCCGTTCAAAGAGCTTGCGAGCCGTGGCCAACGTATAGGGATCCGTGGAGAGGGGGCGAAGGCGCTTGACGACGCAAGGGCTATCGAAGGTGTCTTGATCCACCGCCTTGTAGGTTACGCCAAACCCTCCTTCCCCGAGGGGATGGAGAATGCGATAGCGTCCCCTGAGCACACTTCCCGCTCTGATCTTGTCTTCCATAGCCAAGCCGGTCGCCTGAGAGTGCAGCCTTTTGCTACTACAGGCTGGCTCGATTCTGCCACAGGCCGACACCCTTGGGCGGAGCAGCCCCTAGCTCCTAGGCAGGGCCTTTTTCAGCTTTTTCTTTTGCGATCTTCAAGGGTTGTGATGATCCTGAACGATTCCGTCAGAGGGAAACCGCGATCTGACCTCGCCGCTCTTCAAAATCGCTGACCAACAGTCTCACCTCGATCTGCCATTCCCCCGCCAGGGCTAGGGGCACATTTTCCACCACAAATTGGCCAGGCCCATCCGGCGCTACAGTGCGGCGTAGAGGGGGGATCCCCTGTTCTGGCAGGGAAAACCCAAGGGTCAATTCCTGGGCCGGGACTCCCTTCACCTCAGCCCGAATTTGATTTTCCCCAGGACGACAGGGCAGAATCCTCAGGTGCAGGCTGCCTTCCGGCCAGTTCAAGCTCTCTTCACAACTGGTCTGCAAGCCCGACTCCAGTGGGGATCCCATGCCCTGCCTCCCATGACTGGGGGGAGCCTGGGCCACCAGGAAGCTGGTCAAGGCCAGCACCAGAATCAGCCCCACCAACTCCAGGCGGACGATCCGGCGCAGCGACCGGCCCACCGTCTGCCCACCCTGTTGCAATGCCGGCACCAGCCGAAACTTGTTGTGGGCGCCCAACCCCACCATCATCAGCACCAGCAGCAGCTTGGTCCAGAGATACTGCCCATACGGATGATCCCAGTCCCAGCCGCGGTGGATCCCACCCATCCCCACCCCTGCCAGGATCAGTCCGGGCACTGCCCAGGTGGCCACGTCAGAAAACCGTTGGATGATGCCTACAGATGGGTAGGGAGCAGATTCCTTGCCCAGCAGGCGCTCCAGCCCCCACAACCCTCCCAACCAGAAAGCTGAACCGGCCAGATGCAGCCCCAGCAGCGCCATTGTCCCCATCGGATGCTCACTGGTGAGAGCATGGCCAATGGGCAAAAAGGAGCCGAGCACCAACACCGACCCCATACCGCTGGCCCAGACGGCACCTCCCTCACAGGCCCAGATCAGGATCCCTAGCCCCACCAGCCGCAGCCCCGTACCCCAACCGTAGGGAGAAAGCATCACACGCAGCAGCTCTCGCCCATTAAAGTAAGGGTAGAGCTGGGCCAAATGCAGACTGAAGGCCACCACGGTCAAGCTGAGGGTGATCCAAGCTGTCGCAAAAGCCCAAGATAAGGGCTCCGCCCCGCTGACGCGATCAGAATCGGCGAAACTGCTCCGCTGCCCCCGCAACAGTCGCCACCAGCCCAGCACCCCCACCACAAAAAGGCTGCCCAAGTAGATCCCCCAGCGTACCCCCACCAGCGGCCAGTAC
>NZ_JANSIO010000086.1:0-4027 GCF_047462195.1 Synechococcus sp. R3-13
AAAATGGTGTTGTAGGTTTGGCGAGCTTCCAACAACTGCCCAGCTTGTTTTTGTGCTGAAGCCAGCAGCAGCTTGACAGCAGTATCTTGCGGTTGAGCAGCAGCCACTTGGTTGAACAACCGCACCGCCTGGACGTAGTCTCCCTGCCAAAAGGCGGCCACCGCATCGGTGTAGTCTCTCTGACTGTTCGCGCTCGGAACCATGGATCCTCCCTTCACTGCTTGGCTACCTCTGTTCACGCTTCAACACAGATGCAAACGGAACGCCCCCAACACCTCAGAACCTCTTAGAATAATAGATGCAGGCTATCTCTCCTTCTGCCCCCATTCGGTCAAGAATGCACTTTTCTGCCGCCCTCTCAAGGTTTGGCCACTATGCAATCTCACCCTTACGCATCAGCAGGGGATAGCATCAGTCCAGCTTTCCCCATTGTGAATGGAGTCAGCTTGGATCTTTGATAGGAACTATACACTTTCCTCTCGCCGAACTCACAGGGGGCCGCTTGTCAACCCCAACGATTGGATCGCAGGATGGCCGACTGATCCAGCAATGGCAAGCGCGATCCCGTTCCGGGCACCACCCATTCCCCTCGCAAAAAAGGAGCCATGGACTCAGGAGCCGTGAGGGCAGGCCGCACCAATTCAGTCTTCAGCCACTCCATGCCTACAATTAAATCCACAGCCAAGCCCATCAGCAAATCCTGTTGATCCATCACGGCCACCACAGGAATCTCGGCTCGGTCGATGTTCAGGGGCGGGCTGATCCCCAAAAATTGCCCCAGGTCTGCAACCCAGATGATCTCGCCCCGCAAATTCAGCGTGCCCAGCAAAACTGGGGCCACATTGGGCATGGGGGTGATTTTCTCTGGGCCAATGCTCATCACCTCCACAACCGATACCGCTGGCAGCGCAAATTCCTCCCCGGTGGCAATCTTGAACTTTAGGAATAGCTCACCTTCGGGAGCCTCCATCTCCCGCAACTCTTGGGTCTCATCCCCCATCAATAAATCCAGATCCCCCAGCATGATGCTCCCCCGCATGGATAGTCTTGTGGACTGTTGATCCCGCCCCCCTCCCTGCTTAAAACGCAGAGTCGTTCTCAGGACCTACCGAAAGGCGTGGAAGCAGAAGGGGCAGCTCTCAGCCTCTCAGTAATTGCTTAATCGTACCCACCAGTTCCTGGGGCTGGAAAGGCTTGGCAATGTAGGCATCCGCTCCCTGGCGGATCCCCCAGTAGCGGTCAAATTCTTCGCCCTTGGAAGAACACATGACGATGGGCGTTTTTTGGGTGAGAGGGTCGGCCTTGAGAAGGCGGCACACCTCATACCCATTCATGCGCGGCATGACAATATCCAGCACGATCAGATCGGGTTTGCTCTGCTTCACGGCTTCGATGGCTTCCACGCCATCCTCCACCACCGTCACCTCCAAGCCGTTCTCCTGCAGCAGCTTGCTGATCATCTCCCGCTGGGATTGGCTGTCTTCCACCACCAAAACGCGACTCATTTCCGATTCATCTCCCGCAATTGATGTTTGATGGTCGCCAGGAGCTCTTGGGGCTTGAAGGGCTTGGTTACATAGGCATCCGCCTGATTGCGCCTGGCCCACTCGATATCAAAGGTCTGGTCTTTGGTGGAACACACGACGATGCGAATGTGCTTGGTGCTCTCATCCCCCTTCACTTCCCGGCATACCTCGTAGCCGTTCATGCGCGGCATGACAATATCCAGCACCACCACATCAGGCTTCTGCTGGCGAATGCACTCCATTGCCTCTACGCCGTCTGTTGCTGTGGAGACTTCCAAACCGTTCTCGGAAAGCAAGCTGGAAATGGTCTCCAGGTAGGTACGGTTGTCATCCACCACCAGCACTTTGCTCATCGCCGTCTTGCTCCTTTTGCACTCCCGCGCAACCGTCGGGCTGCTTTGACTGAGGTTTGCTCTTGTAACCTCACCTGGCTCCCTGGCTCCGGGCCGGCCATGCTACCCCTATTGTTTCGGTGAGGCCACTCTTCTGTCCAGTACTTCGCCTATAGTCTTCTGTGCCAACATTTTGGCTACCCCAACGCCTATTCGCCACCGCCCCGTTTGGGGGGAGGGCCCACGTAGGATTCGACAATGGTCAACAACTCCTTTTCCGCAAAGGGTTTGCTCAAAAATTCGTTCGCTCCGGCCATGCGGGCCTTAATCCGGTCGGTAAAACCATCCTTGCCGGTCAGCATGATCATGGGGGTTTCGCGGAACTGGCTGGATTTGCGCAACATGGCGCACAGCTCATACCCATCCAACTTGGGCATGGCCACATCGCAGAGAATCATGTCGGGGTTGAGAAGAAACACCTGTCCCAGCGCTTTGAGAGGATTGCCGATGGTGGTAACCTGGTAGCCCTCGTTTTGCAGGATGAACTCTACGGTTTTTTGGATGGCCATGGAGTCGTCGATGCAAAGGATGTGGCTGGGCTTATCGCTGGGTTTGAGGGGACGGCTGGGCTTGGGCTCCGCGATCAAGACGGGCTCGGACAGTTGAATGGCCCCTTGGCGGACGTAGGGATAGATGGCCTTGGCCACCGCCAGGGTGTCTCGACCCAGGTAGCGACCCATCTGGCGAATGCTGGTTTTGCCGTCTGACCACTCGCTCAGGGCTTTGAAGACGGGGGCGGGCAGGTTTTGCTGGAGCGGCAGGGGGTTGACGATGGTGGGAGCTTGGTTGGGAGCTTGGATGTAGGGGTGCAGCTTTTTCCACTCCTGCACTTGGGCTACGATCTCGGTGAGCAGGGAGGTAACGGGGAAGGTGGTCAATTGGGGGGCCAGGGGGGATCCGGCCTCAAAAATGAAGGAACCCTGGTGGAGGCTGAGCAGGTCGAAGAGGACTTCCCGCACCATGCCCAGCAGGATTTGCTTGCCTTGGTTGGGGTTGAGCTTGTGGTTTTCCAGCAAAGACCAGAGGCGGTTGTATTCGGGAGCGTTGACTGCAGCTTTGTGGGGAATTTGAATTTCCTCAAGGGCAGCTTCCACCTTGAACCGGCGCAAGTAGTCTTTGAGGCGGGCGATGTTCCCTTCTGCTTCAGAGGCGTAGATGATTCGTCCATTCAGGAAAAAGACAAACCAGTAGGCAGAGGGGCTGGCCTCTACGAAAAGCTCACCGGTGCGCTGGCCCAGCTCGATGAGCTGAAGGATGCTGCGGATATCGATCTCTTGTAGTTTTCCCTGCATGGGATCCCTGCCCGAAGTCCAGCAAGATACGACTATTATGACGCTAGTCTTCACGGTTGCCGCCCTGCGGCAAGGCTATTTTCGGGAATATTCGGGAACGCAGTTAAAGTCTAAAAAAGTTGTGGGTTGACTCGGGCCGAGCGTCTGCATTCCCCAGAGCATCTTCGGGATCCCGACAGGTTGCTCCCAGCCAGAGCAGAATGGATCCAGAGTATTCCCTAAAGCCTGGTTGCTGCAAAATCTATGCTGCCGATATTCACTGCCTGGGTGCTTGGCCCGCTGCTGGCGCTTTACACCATCTTGTTTGTGCTGCGCATCTTTCTGTCGTGGTATCCACAACTGGATACTTCCCGGTTGCCCTACTCGCTGGTGGTCGGCCTGACGGAGTTTCTGTTACGCCCGACCCGCCGCCTGATCCCGCCGCTGGGAGGTGTGGACATGGCCCCTGTGGTTTGGGTGGGCCTGGTTACCCTGTTGCGGGAGGTGTTGCTGGGGCAGCAGGGGCTGCTGACGATGGCTCTGCACTGAGAGCGTTTGTGTTAACAGTCTTTTATCAGAAAACTGGGTCTAAAACCCCGCCCTTAAGGCCTAGGGCCCGCTGACGCGACAGGGCGGCTCTTCTTGGTTTTGAATGTAGGCAACTAAGACTTGCAGGGGAGCACCACCCACACCTGATGCAAAGTAGCTAGGACTCCACAAGGCGGTTTTGCCGTAGGGCTTGGGAAACTTAGCCTGCCCGTACCTGCGGCTGGAGACTCCCTTGAGGGCGTTAACCATCTGGAAAAAGACCACTTAGGTGGGTAGAAAATCAAAAGAT
>NZ_JANSIO010000087.1:0-3629 GCF_047462195.1 Synechococcus sp. R3-13
CAGAGGGCGGGGCTCCTGCGCTAGTAAGCTGAAATACGGCTATCCCGTCTGCAGCATAATGAAAGCCGGAAGTTCTCTGCGTCGGATCTATGCCCAACAGCTTGCCCAGCTCCGTCGATCTCAGCCAAAAGCGCATCTTGCTCACAGGGGGCAGCGGCTTTTTGGGCAAACATGTGCTGCAACAGTTGCAGGTGCTGGGGGTAAAGCCGGAGCAGGTGCGCATCCCGCGCTCCCGCACCCAGGATCTGCGCCGTTGGGAAGTCTGCCAAGAGGTGGTGCAAGGGCAAGATATCGTCATCCATTTGGCCGCCCACGTGGGTGGCATCGGCCTCAACCAAGCCAAGCCGGCAGAACTCTTCTACGACAACCTCATCATGGGATCCCAGCTCATCCACGCCGCCTACCTGGCCGGGGTGGAGAAGTTTGTCTGCGTGGGCACCATCTGCGCCTATCCCAAGTTCACCCCCGTTCCCTTCAAGGAAGAGGATCTCTGGAACGGCTACCCAGAGGAGACCAACGCCCCCTACGGCATCGCCAAGAAAGCCCTGCTGGTGCAGCTGCAGGCCTACCGGCAGCAGTACGGCTTCAACGGCATCTACCTCCTGCCGGTGAACCTCTACGGCCCCATGGACAACTTCGACCCCGAAAGCTCCCACGTCATCCCAGCCTTGATCCGCAAAGTGCACGAAGCGCAGCAACGGGGCCAAAACTACGTCGAAGTGTGGGGGGATGGCAGCCCCACCCGCGAGTTTTTCTACGCTGAAGATGCGGCCCGCGGCATTGTCATGGCCACCCAGCTTTACGACGGGGCGGATCCCTTGAACCTGGGCACCGGCGAAGAGATCTCCATCCGGGATCTGATTGCCCTCATCTGCGAGCTGATGGAGTTCCGGGGAGAGATCCGCTGGCAAACGGACAAGCCCAATGGCCAACCCCGCCGCTGTCTGGATGTCTCCAAGGCCCGAGAGAGGATGGGTTTTGTGGCCAAAGTCGGCTTGCGGGAAGGGCTGCAGCGCACCATCGACTGGTACCGCCGCCACGCCTGCTCTGGGCAAAGCTAGGCAACCCCTTGGCTCTCCAGCCGGCCATCCTCCATGTGCAGCACCCGATCCGCGATGTCCAGGATGCGGTTGTCGTGGGTCACCATGAGGATGGTGCAGCCCTGCTCTCGCGCCAGCTTCTCCATCAGGGTCACCACCTCGCGGCCCGACTTACTATCTAGGGCTGCCGTGGGCTCGTCCGCCAGCACCAGCTTGGGATGGCTAACCAAGGCGCGGGCAATGGCCACCCGCTGCTTTTGTCCGCCGGAAAGCTGTTCCGGGTAGTAGTGGACGCGATCCCCCAGGCCCACCGCCGCCAGCATTGCTTCCGCTCGCTGCTGGGCTTCCTGAGGAGAGAGGCCGTTGTGCAGCTCCAGGGCCATGCGCACGTTTTGGGCTGCCGTCAGGGATCGCAGCAGGTTATGGGCCTGGAAAATGTACCCGACCTGGCGGCGGATTTGAATGAGAGTACTGGGCTGAGCTCCCCGCAGCTCCTGTCCCAACACCCGCAAGCTGCCCTCCTGCACCGAGCGCAAGGCCCCCAGCAGCGTCAGCAGGGTGGTTTTGCCGGAGCCGGAAGGGCCAGTCAGCAGCACGATCTCCCCTGGCTGCAGGGCAAAGCTAATGTCGAAGAGAATCTGCTTGCGCAGGGATCCCTCGCCGAAATAGTGGTTTACACCTTCGGCTTTCACCACTGGCTCAACGGCATTCTGGGCAGAAGCAAGGGCAGCTTGATCGAGAAGAGGAGTCAGCATAGGAAACTCAAAATCTCAAAACTTTGCGTTGACAACTCATTGACCACTTAGGCCGTCATTTGGAGCGTTGAGATGAGACCATTTAGAAACCTTTGGCCGGAGAGCGTTGATGAGGATCCCAGAAGTTTTTAGACAGCCTAGCTCAAACCCTTCACCATCCATCCAGCCCCCTTTGACAGACTATTGCTCAACACCCTAGCGCTTCACCCATGGCCAAAACTCTAGAAAATGTCGGCAGGATCGGCTGCCCGCAGCCGTCGCACGGCAATCGCTCCTGAGATGAAACACATGCTCACCGCCAGCCCCAGCACCAGCACTGCCCGGTTGAAGGTCATGGCAATAGGCAGCAACGTGGCATTGGCCGTCAAATCGTAGAGCAAAACCGACAGGGCAAAGGCAGGAATGTACCCCAAGCCGGCCAGCAGGAGCGCCTCCTGAAATACCACCCCCAGCAGGTAGGTATCGGTATAGCCCATGGCTTTGAGAGTGGCATATTCCGCCAGGTGATCCGACACATCGGTGTAGAGAATTTGATAGACAATCACAATGCCGACAATAAAGCCCATGCCCACCCCCAGGCCGAAAATAAAGCCGATGGCTGTGCCCTCTTCCCAGTAGGTTTGCTCCATATCGATAAACTCCGCCCGTGAGAGCACCCGCACATCTTCCGGCAGCAAAGCCCGCATCTGCCGCACCAAGGGATCCGGATCCACACCCGGCTGGAGTTGCACCACGCCGATATCCACTAGGCCGCGCCCCCGCTGCGGAAAAATGCGCAGGAAATTGAGATCGCTGGTGAGAATGGTGCCGTCGGCTCCAAAGGTGGCCCCCATCTCAAACAGGCCCCCCACCTGGACGCGGCGGTTTCCCACCTCAGTAACCACCTCTCGCCCGGACTCAAACCACTCTGGGATGGGGCCAAACTCGCTGCGGGAGCGGCGGTCAAAAAGCACCACGTCCGCCTTTTTGATCTCTTCCAGCTTGTCCGGCGTCAGTTCCGGCAAGTCCAACAGATCAGCCGAGGGATCCACTCCTACCACAAAAATGCTGCGGGTACGGCGGGTCTCTGGGTTTTTCCAGAGGGCAAAGCCCACATAGACAGGCGAGATGGCCCGCACCCCCTCAAAGCCCAAAGCCTGATAGAGTCGCCGCTGGGAGAAGGTGTTCATGGCAATCAGGGCGTTGGACTGAGGGCTGACCAGGAAGATCTCTCCCTTCAGGGCCACGTGGAAGCGGATGGCACTTTCCAGCAGGCTGTCTTGGAAGCCCAACTGCATGAACATCAAGATGCAAGCAAAGGCAATGCCCGCCAGGGCCACCAGCAGGCGGATCTTCTCCCGCGTCAACTGCAGCCAGGCCAACGGGATCCGATGGGCGATAAAAGCCACACTGAACAGGCTGTACATGGGCTGAGCCTACCCCTCGACATCGATGGCCACATTCACCTGTAGGTTGGTCAGGCCAGCCACGCGGGCGCTGCTCTCCGGATCCAGGCGGATATACACCTCTACCACACGGGCATCCACATCGGCAGCTGGGTCGGTGTTGAGCACATCTTTCTTGCCAATCTGCAGGCCTACCCGCTCCACTCGGCCCTGCAGGGTTTCTGGCAGAGCGCGGTTGCTAATGGTGGCCTGCTGGCCTGGCCGAACCCGCAAGATGTCTGTTTCGTAGACCTCGGCCACCACCATCATTTGGTCAGTGTTGCCCAGCTCAAGAATGCCCTCGCCGGCGGGGATGACCTCTCCAGGGCGGGTGTGGATCTTGAGCACCTGTCCAGCACGGGGAGCGCGGATGAGGGTGCGCTCTAGGCGAGCTTCTGCCAGTTCCAGAT
>NZ_JANSIO010000088.1:0-1182 GCF_047462195.1 Synechococcus sp. R3-13
ATTCCTCCCGACACTGACCCTACGGGTACCGTACGGGGCTCCTGCAATTTCTATCTGAATGCTGCTTGGATTCCGCACCCGCTTAGAGCTGAATAACCGGCAGAAGACCCTAGCCGCTCAGCACGCTGGGGTAGCCCGTCACGCCTACAACTGGGGCCTGGCCATCTGTCGGCAAGCCCTGGAGAACCGGCAGAAACTCCCCACCGCCATTGACCTGCACAAGCGCCTGGTAGCCGAGGTTAAGAAGGAAAACCCCTGGTACTACCAGGTCTCCAAATGCGCTCCTCAGCAGGCATTACGCAACTTGGAGCAAGCCTTTAAGCGCTGGCGGGGTGGGTTGGGGAAGTTCCCCCGTTTCAAACGCAAGGGAGTGCGAGACAGCTTTTACCTAGAAGGCAACATCCGCATTTCTGGCGACCGCATCAAGGTGCCTGTCTTTGGTTGGCTGCGCTGTGCAGAGCTGCTTCCGGCGACCACACCCAAGAACGTGGTCATCAGCCTTCGCGCTGGGCGTTGGTATATCTCCTTCAAGTACGAAGCTCCAGCGCCTCAGGTGGAGAAGACCGGGGAAGTTGTGGGAGTGGACTTAGGTATCCATCACCTGGCCACCTGTTCCGACGGGGAAGTATTCGAGAACCCAAAGCCCTACCGCAAGGCGAGGAAGCGTCTGGCCAGACTGCAACGGCGGCTGAGTCGCAAGCAGAAGGGATCCGCTAACCGTAAGAAGGCGGTGGTGCAGTTAGGCAAGGCCCATAAGCGGGTGGCAGACATTCGGCAAGACAATCTGCACAAGCTAACGACTTACCTGGCCAAGAAGTATCGGGTGGTGGTGATTGAGGGCTTGCAGGTGAAGAACCTGCTCAAGAACCGCAAGCTGGCAGGAGCGCTGTCAGACTGTGGGTTCTACGAGTTGAGGACTCCGTCCCGCTATCGCGAACGGCGACAGCTAGAGTATAAGGCCCGGCTCTACGGCTGTCAGGTGGTGGTGGCGGATAGGTTTTATCCGTCCAGCCAACTGTGTTCAGGGTGTGGGCACCGACAGAAGATGCCACTGCAGGAAAGGGTGTTTTGCTGCCCGTGTTGTGGTCTGGAGCTAGACCGCGACTTGAATGCAGCCCTAAACCTGTTGCGGTGGTACAGAACTACCCCAAGCTCTGGGGGAAGTGACGCCTGTGGAGACTC